>NZ_JAEQCE010000181.1:0-3403 GCF_020738665.1 Microcoleus sp. PH2017_08_TRC_O_A | reverse complement strand
CCTACTTATATTATGGCAATAATAACACCTGGTACAGGGGCAACAATAAGCGCCACCACAATCGAAGGACAGCTTTGGCAATTGGTACACCTGTACCAAAACGCTGAACGCGCAGACACCGAATCCGTTAATAGATTTGAATCAACAAAAGATGATTCATTTGTAATGGATGGCAAATTCACCATTCCAGGTAATCTTATTTGGACTCCTGCGACAGGTACATTTACCGATGTTACCATGCCTTATCTGCCTAACACTACTTTCAATGCAGGCAACCCTTTAGGAACAATCAAATCAACCACACTGTCTCAGTATTTCATTGACGTGGTGTTATACATCATTGCTTGGCAAAACAACGGTGCTAAAAACACTCAAACATTGACTAATGTCACCTGTACTTTTAACGCAAATACACGCGTGTATTCCGGTACATTTCAACTGCCTTATATTACTACAATTGTTGCAGGTGGTAATATTTCTGAAGCAGCAACAGAATGGTTATTGACCTAGGGAGAACAGTAGATGACCCAAAAAACATACGGCGTGACGATCGAAAATTCAGCGCTCGCCTTTAGCACCGAAGGGGTTAGTCCAGGCAAATGGCTACAGGACGCTGCATCGCAAGTATGGAATGCGATAAAAAGTGGTGTACAGGCTGCATTAGACTTAGGCAACCGCATGATAGAAGGTGGTAAAGAGCTATTTTCTGCAATCATGCGGGGTGACTGGGGAATATTTGGTGACTGGCTTAAAAACGACCCGATTGGAGCTATTAGCGGTGGTGCTGCCGTTGCGGTAGCTGGTTGGTTTGTTGGTAGCGCTACAGGAATCACAGCCGTCGCTTCAGGCGGTATTGCTTCTATGTGGTCAGCATTGGGTAGTGTCAAGATTGGTGGCTTTACTTTAGGGCTAATGTTGCCTACGCTTCAGCAAGCCATTGTAGGAACTACGAATGTTTTATACAATCTTGATTGGCAGCAATCGGATGCTGCAATTATTGCAGAACTGGAGGGTATGTATCTCTCTTTCTTGAACACAGTCGGAGAGTCCACGGGCAGAATGCTTGCTGGTTTTGCACTAGGTGGGGGCAAAGGCAACCCCAAAATGACCATAAACATTACTGCATCGGCAGCACTTTGCATTACCGCACAACAAGCGGGTAGTGATATACAAGAAGAGCTGGTCGAGGAGCTAAGTCAACTTGCTAATACCTTTGTCAGGTACGCTCGCAATTTAGCGGCTAAATTAGGTTATATGGAACTTCGCAAATGGGCAAGGAATAACGTTCGTACAGGCATCAAAGGAATCGACGACGCCATTGCTAATTGGGGGTTACAAGAAGGTCAATCATTTACGATTTCTGTAGCAATTGACAACAAAGTAGAAGCCATTACTGAGGAAAATCCTGCATTAGGCAATTTCTTAGAAGGTTTTATAGAAGGCTTTGGTGATGGGTTTTCCGATTTCATTGTAATGACTTAATCACAAGTAGCGCCCTACTTTAGCGCCCTACTTATAAATATATGACAATATCAACTCGCACATTCTCAACTACACTTATTTCTACTACTACAAACGTAGTTACGGAAATAGTACACTTCCGCGACGAACCATTACTTACCGGAGAAAAGGCTGCCGTATATCTGGAAGCGTGCTTCTGCAACGTAAGCCTTAAAAGCTTTCAACTCATGAAATTTCCTAATTATGAAGGGGATGAATCAGAAGCAGAAAGGTTAGCAATGTTCACCGCAGCAGAATTAGCAAGTCAGAAAGTTGGTTTGAGGATTCTGAGTCGGAAAAATAACACTGGGGTATGGCGCGAAAAGGCTGAAATTATTCTTACTAACGCCGGACGCAAATCATATTTCGATTTGCTTATTCCTTATCTAGCAAAAGCTCAGGTGCGGTTATTGGAGTATAACGACGCTCTCGGAATCCAACTTATTGACTACGGCAATGGGTTGCTCAAACAAACCGATTTCATAGAGATTGAATTTGCGACTACCGTTGATATTTCAAAAAAAAACGATGATTTTTCAGAATTAAGTGCAAGAATAGCCTCTCTAGAATTGGCATTAGAAGGAAGGCTTGTAAATGTCCCCGCTAATTCGCTGCTTGGCAGAGGTGGTGATGCGGGGACGGTAGAAAGGTTGCCACTGCCATTAGAAACAGATAAAGGGGGGTTCGGCGTTGTCAATACTGGTGTATATGGAAGCGTAGCTATTTCAGCTATTCTCAAAAATAGTTGGGCGGGATTACATTTTCAAGGGGCGTATAATGCAAACTATTTAATGCACAACCCTGCCACAGGGGATATAGGATTTTATGCAGCACAACCCGGTGCTCCTTTCTGGCGTTGGTATTCATCTGCAACAGAGTTTCTTATTTCCCAACCTCTGAAGATTGGGCCCGCTTCCACAGCTATTAAATCAGTTCGATCGCACGCGCAGGCAGTTGACTTCCCTAGCATTGCCAGCCAAGGGTTATTCTCTTTCGATATCCCGGTTGCAGGTGTAACGCTGGGAGCTTATTGTCATGTAGTACCTGTTCTCAATAATGCCAATACAGGTTATTGGGCGCTTACTATGACAGCTATTGTGCAAGTCGCAGGAACGGTTTCAATATTAGTGAAAAACGACACGGCGTCCGCTGTTGATGCTGCACCTTTTTGGATACGCATTTTAATTATGGAATTTTAAGTGCTATGAAAAGAAGTAGGTCAATTAATCTTGATAAAGATAGCTCCCGTCGTCCAACTGAACAAATTGATATGGGGAGCAAGCCGACTCAATTGACACCCGAGGTAGGTAGCCTAGGGGTGTCTGGTACGCGGGAACTTGGTAGCTATGGTGGTATATCAGTAGTGGGCGATGCAGCAGCAGGGATAACGGAATTAGGAGCACCGGGAGTATCCATCAGTATTAATCCTGCTGAACAATCTGCAAAAGCAGAGGTAGACCTAGGTATTAAGCAAGGGTTCGGCGTCAGTTTTGGAGGAGAAATAAAACGTACTCCAACTGGAGTCTCCGTAGAAAATGTTTCTTTTGGTGTTAACGTTTTGGGATTTGGCGTCAACGCTGAAGGTAATGGCAGTGAGTCGAGTAAATTGGGTGTTTCAGCTTTAGGATTTAAAATTGAAGTTGCCAACGACAAAGACGGCAAAACTTCTATAAGATTGGGGTATGAAATACCGGGCGCTAACGGCGGTGTGACATTTGCTCCCGATGGCGAGAAAACCATAATAGAAAAGCCAATTGAATTAGACACATCTAAGCCCGATTCTATATCGACTGTTCCGATGCCAACATTTAAGAAAGGAGCGCGGTATTGGGAATGGACTTATGTTGAGGGCTGGTATGAACCTACCTTTCGATATAACCCGCAAACTGGGAAAAGAGAGTTA
>NZ_JAEQCE010000180.1:0-3859 GCF_020738665.1 Microcoleus sp. PH2017_08_TRC_O_A | reverse complement strand
GATTACCTGAGATAGCATTAACTCTTCATAACAATGCTCCATATATTCGTAGGGGATCTGCTCGTATGGGGGGGGCGGAGCGACACGCTTCAAAGCGTCTTTAATCTCGGTTCTGCGATCGAGATTAACCAGTTCAGAAATCTCTGGTAATATTGGCTCTAAGACGGCGGGTGGATGAACTTTTCGATGATACCGACGCGAATCTGGCAAAAGATAGGCATCCCTAAGAGTCCTTACCCACTCTCTCATCGCTTTTTCGGCTTCAGGACTGAAAAAGTGAAACCTGACCCATTTCTCTAAATCAATTACCACATCCCGTCCCATCTGCTGTGCTAGCAGCGACAAGGCCTTCGTGACTACCTGCCGTACCAGTTCGCCTCGCTCCCCGTCTGGACTTCCTGTCCAATCCTTCATGCGATTGTGAGTCTCATCCTCAATAAAAGCCTGGGTATAAATGGACTCCCAGATAGACGGTTGCTCTAATAGAGCATTTGGCAATCCCAGCAACGGTAGGAAAGGAGCCGCCCAAGGCAGAGTTGGTAAAGACAAAGCTCTCAAGTAATTCCAGCTTTCCCAATCTTTCCAAGAAAAATCAAGTTCCAAACAGTTCTGTTTTGTCATAAATGATAGTGTCTATCAAGGCCTAAAACGTAAGTCTAACCCTAGAAGCCTTGCAATTACTTCCAATGCGATCAGAACAGCTCCGCCTACCCCCGCTGCTACCCATAAAGCACCGTCTCTTACCTGTGCGCCAAGCTCATTTGCCCGTGCCAGTAAGCTACTTCGGTTTCTGATATCTGGCTCTTCAGGAGGTTGTTTTTGACTATACTCCACAGCTTGGTCATAGGCATCCTGCATTTTAGGCCCGCCGTATCCATCCGGATCATCGTCATCACAATTGCCCAGTTTTTTCATATCCTCCAGCAATTTATTCAACTCTTTTTTCACTTTATCGTACTGCACTATATGTCCGTCCCAAGAACCGGGATCGCCAGTTACAGTAGTCCTACGACCCGATAAGGGAGGAATTCGCGGAACGGGAGGAGCGCTGATGCGACGACGCCGATTATAAAGATCCTGATCGTCTAAGCGCAAATCGTCGTAGCGTTTTTTCAACTCTTTACCAAGAGCTAAAATTTCCTTACGGATATTTAACGATCCTAATGTTTAGCAGGTTCACCAATATCAAGGATTCCAACGCAGCCCAATCAGCGCCATACCTGTCGGTCCAGTCGTTGAGATAATCACTGTTCCATCATTACTTTTTGCCGTTACAAAATGAATAGAACGCAGCCATACATAAGGGAATATGTCGTTCCGATAGCGCCTGTCACCTACTTTAAAGCTGTTTTCGATTTGATCGCCCTTGTACCAGACAGCGCGATCAAAACCATAGACAAGTGTTCTTTCACCTTCAACCGCAACTACAGCGAGTCTGAGTGGGATAGGTAAGGATGGGGTATTATATTTTAGAGAAAATCGTCTGCCCATACCTTTACTTAGGCAGACTTCAGTCCTATAATCATCGGTTTGGATAGATACAAAGGCATCACCCGATGGCGTCAGACCCGCATTTTCTATATTGATTTCAGCATTAATACCTCCGGTGCTGTAGTAACCTAAATTACCTCCCGCAATATCGCCAGTTAGGATATGATCGTCAGAAAAAAACAACAGCTTTCCTGCGGGGGTTTGAGATAATGAAAGAGGAACAAAATAATTTTTCCCGTCAGGTTCGAGACATTGTACCCGACGTATTTTGTCTCCTTCTAATTGACAGAGTGCTTGTTTTGACCCTACAGAATGGTTAAACCCTTCCCATGGATATGAACCTCGTACATCACCGTTTGCATTCACAAACCAAGCTTTGTCATTACTCATCACCCAAACGGCATCTCCTTCAACACCTACAATGTCTGTCCCTGGAAGGTTCACTGTATGTTTAACAGCTCCCGTGCGATCGTAGTGGAATAGTAGCCATTGATGGGTACTCATCCACACTCCACCGTCACTTCGAGCAATAAGACTAAGTGGTTTCTCCGATAAGGGTATCACTCTTGTGGTCTCTCCTATCCAAAGGCCAACTGGCATTTTTTCGTCATCACCTTTGTTTACAACGCTAGCTAGTCCTCCTGGACTGGCATATGTTTCTCCTATATAAGGTCTGGCTGGGTAATACTTGGGGCCAGGCATACCTGTAATTTGAGCTACATCAGGAGGCAGTGGTTCTAATTCTACTATTTCTTGCTTGATGAGATTATTCCACTCAAAAAAGGCAATAGTCGAAATTTTAAATTTCTGGCAATTCATAGCTTTCATTGGTTTTTCTGGTTGCCAATATGTCTGCTGTTTGGCTATCAAAATTAAGCACATAAAAAAAGCCATTCCAACAGACAAAATGGAGCGCCAATATCTTGCTATTACTTCCATAGCTCTCCTTTCATTACATCTGTAATCGGTTGACCGACTTGGATGCTACCATCTAATGCTAGAACATCAATGATCTGTATTAGGTTATTCTTATTTGGTTTCTCCCATAAACTAACGGCTTTTCCGCCACCAATCGCAATAGCTACGTGATCTGGTTCTCCTTTATCTGATTTTCTATAAAAGAGAAGCTCTCCTGGTTGTAATGGCTTGATTGTTGCCGGTTGTTTGCTGTTGGGTAAAGTGACATAGAATGGCAGACTTTCCTTATACCCCATCATTGGCATACCTGAAAATGTGAGGTTAAATGGTTGATTATACCTTGATTTTGTCATAAATTTACGGAGCTGATCGGCAGTAATTTGTCCAGATAAAAATCCTGCATAAAGAATCATTTCCCAGCAGTTCATGGTCGCGTTATACGGCAGAGTGTCACTTTTTTCATCGGCTAAAAAGTGCCGAGTAAAATCATTGGCAGGGGGATTAGACCAGGTCTGATTTCCTTTAAGCAAGGCTGCCATTACCACAGTAGCCATCCCTGGCTTGGAAGAGAAACTGTTTACAATCAGCTTCCTCATGGTAACATCACCGACTACCGATTTGAGGTCATTCTGGTCATTACTTTTGATGATTAAAGCGATGAGTCGATCGTAGTTAGCGATCGCCCCTGCTTTCAACAATTTCTCTATTTGTGCCTTGAAACTAGGCGGTTTTTGCGCTACAATCAACCCCAAAGGATTACCACCAGTCGCAAAAATATTAGAAGCAATCTTCGGATTAGCTTTGTCGATCGCTAGCGTTGCCAAGTTCTTACCACCAGGATTTTCAACAGTCTTAATAATTTCCTCCACATCAAAGACGTAAGCACTTCCACCGCCACCCAGAGTAGGATAAGAGCCAATTAGATACTTCCCATCACCAGAAAGAGTCACATTATTACGGATATTGAATAATCCCAATATTCCCCCCCGCCAGCGGATTAGCATTAGGTTCAAGGATTTTTTTACTATTACGACCCGCCACAAACGCATACTTCCCATCAGCCGTCATCGTAACAGCCACCCCCTCATTCACCTCAAAGACATTGGTATTATTAGTCAGCGTTAAATTCGTGTAGACAGTTGTAGGAGTCAAATTCAGAGGGTCATCACTCACAGTCAGCACCCCAAAACCGCTGCCGTCTGTGTTCGGGTTACCATTAGTAAAAACCATTTTGAGCGGGTCAGGAGTTGCAGCCAACCCCCAAGCCCCCGTAGGAGTCAAAACCTTTCCAATTTGCTCCCCCCACTTCCGGGGATTAGAATTCGGAACCGTCGGTTTGTCTTCAGGGTCAATATTCACAGCGTAAATATAACCATCAGCCGCAGTAGCAAACAGCTTGCGCCCATCACTGCTAACCGCAATCTGGCGCAGTCCTGACGTAGCATTAACT
>NZ_JAEQCE010000025.1:0-54710 GCF_020738665.1 Microcoleus sp. PH2017_08_TRC_O_A | reverse complement strand
CTTGGGGAAAAATTAGCCCTGTGCGTCACAAATACTGCAAAACTGTTCACCGCAATGATGGTTATATGTATGGGTTTTCCACTCTTGTCCGCTAAATCGGCGATTAGAGGCGTACCGATCGGAATGTCCCAACTGTGGGGCGAAGTTTAAGATTCCCGCGTTGTGGGCGGATGGCTGGTGTCAAGGAGGTTTTGTGAGGTTTAAAAAGATGGCGGAGTATCAGAAATATTGCTGATTCCTTGAGACAATAAAGTTCTGTATGCTTGCTGAGGATGAGTTGGTTCATCAGGATATTTGAGTTCTAGTAATTTTTCTGACAACATTGGATTAATAAAATGAGTCCTAATTGTTTCAGAACTGCGATTCAATAGTTCAGCTAATCTTTTGACAGTTAAATATCTTTCCGAGCAAAGTTTCAGAATCGTGTTTCTCATCAACTCTGGACTTGCCCGTTGCTTTTCTCGAACCGGAGCAGCTATTTCTAGTAAAAAGAAATTTTCATCATTATGCACGGAGCTTGACTCATTATGCACGGAGCTTGAGTAATTATGCACGGAGCTTGACTCGTTATGCACGGAGCTTGGCTCATTATGCACGGAGCTTGGAATCAAGGAAAGTAAATCAGGTTGACTTTTATTTGGTAGAGCGTACTGAGTTCCGCGACCACGACCAGAGCGCTCTAACCAACCATTATTTACGAATTGCTTGAGACATTCCCCTATATCTCTGGGATGTTCTCGACTATAACACTGAATGTCAGCATTGCTAATTTCTCCTGATTGATGTGCCAGTATCAAAATAATCCGCTCTAATTCGGTCAATTCGCAATAGTCATCTCCCACAATTTCCCTTAACTCTGTTTCGACATTTTCGGGAATCATGCTCACCATTGGTAAAGCAACCAAAGTCATCTCTAACTCTAATTTCTCTGATACCAAAGGAAACCATTGCTGCTCTATCCATGCGCGGATCATCTTTCTAAAGCCCGATCCTGCTTTTTCTCCTAAGCCAAGCATTTGAAACATTTTTTGCAAATTAGGATTGCGAGGATCGCTAACGCCGCCTTCGTAAAGCTGCTGAATAGAAATTCTCAGACGACCCGGATTGGAAAACGAAAAACCATTTTTATACTTGGTAATTTTTAAAGGGCGAGTAGATTGATAATCGGCATGAATAAGAGTATTGACCAAAGCCTCTCGCAATGCTTCATGGACATGAGTTTCGCCACGACGTATGGCATCTTTGTCGAGTTGGAAAGGAACTTCTAAATCATTAACTACACGAGTATAAACACGATAGTAAAAATTAAACAAGTTAGGTTCCCACTTGCCGTCAAGTGTTAGTCTGTAAGTCCATCGTGTTTCTGGATCGTCAGAAAGTTGCTCCTGATAATCAAGTTGGTAGTGAGACAGTGCATCTAAAATACTACGTTCGCGACCAAACATGAGCAAACCAGCAATAGTTAACCCTTCTTGACCCGTGCTGCGATCGCGACTCCATCCCCCTAACTGACGCAACAAATCCGAATCATGTAATGCCAGCCAAGGATGATCTGGTTCTCTAGAGCTAAACCGTTGACGAAAGGATTTTAATGTTTCTGTATCGATATCACTAAGGTCGAAACCTTCTAAAATTTGGATATCTTGAGGTGCATCACTGGCATCGCGCAACATTTGACGGATTTCAGCATCAGTGCAACGATAATCCCCTTCATAATTGCGTTTATATGTGCCTGTTAAGGGATTATTGTTAATATAAACTGGTCGCTGTGTCCGAGTCGCTCTTGGCACTTTAATAATGACTAACTTATTAGTTTCAATCTCTAGTTGTTCTAGATCGGAGTTAAAACAGATAGGAGTGCTGAGTTTTTGCAGATTGTTATGATTGTTCCAAAATTCTTTTAATAGTACACTGGGGTTACGGACACCTGAAATCTCGAACCCATTTCGATTTTCCGTGACACCTAGAACAATATAACCACCATCTGTATTGGCAAATGCTGATACTGTTTCCCAACTACTTTTGGGAAAACCACCGTCAGCAGACTTAAATTCAATGTCTTGGTCTTCTCCAAGGTTTATGCGATCGAGTAATGTTTCTAAATCCATTTCCTTATCTCTGAAGCAGGGTGAGTAAACTCCAGTTCTTTCTCATAAAGGCGTTTGAGCGCTGCCAGTATTTCAAAGCTCAAACCCACAGACCAACAAGAGTCGATCGCTGCCAGCGCGATTAAGTATGTTATCAGTGATAAATATTTTGTTACTATACATTAAGTCAGAGTCCTAAATGTCGTAGCCATAAGGCTTAAAAAACTATGGACACAACTGGACTCGAACCAGTGACCCCTACGATGTCAACGTAGTGCTCTAACCAACTGAGCTATGCGTCCTCACGAATTACCAATGTAGCAGAACATTAGATGGATTGTCAAGCATAAATATAAAATTTTTCAAGCCACCCACAGCCACCACCCTAATTCCCAACCCGCCAAATCTTCACAGTTCGATCGCCCGAACCGCTAGCCAAACACCCCGCATCAGCACTAAAGGCCACCGACAAAACCTCCCCCCCGTGTCCCGTCAGAAGTTCCAGCAAACCCCCCGTAGCCGTATCCCACAAATAAATCGAACCATCCCGACTCCCCGTCGCCAAAAACCCACCATCCCGGCTTAACGCCACACACAAAACATCCCCAGAATTGTCCCTCATACTTCGCAGCAGTGTCCCTCGCCCCTGTGCATCCACCCGCCACAGCTTCGCTGTACCGTCCCGACTCCCCGTCGCCAAAATCGATCCTTCTCCTACTCCCCCCCTTACCAAGGGGGGGCTGGGGGGGGTAGATGCAAAGGCGATCGCCCGCACCCAATCCCCGTGCTCTGCTAAAGTACAAATCGATCGACCATTGCGCCAATCCCACAACTGCAAACTTTTATCCCGACTCCCCGTCGCCAAAAACTCCCCACCAGGACTAAAAGCCACCGCCTCCACCCCACCAGCGTGACCGCTTAAAGCCGACATCGGCCTACCCTTATTCAAATTCCACAACTGCACAGTCTTGTCCCGACTCCCCGTCGCTAAAACCTGACCGTCGGGACTAAAAGCCACAGCATAAACTCGATCCTCGTGACCGCGCAAAGCATACCACCACTTACCCTTATTCAAATCCCAAATTTGAATCGTTTTATCCCGGCCGCCGCTAGCCAAAGTCGCGCCATCAGGACTAAACGCCACAGAAGTCACCCAGTCAGAATGACCAGTGAGAGTGTACCACCGCTTACCCGCGTCCAACTTCCACATCTCGATCGTCTTATCCTCACTCCCGCTAGCTAAAGTCGCGCCATCGGGACTGAAAGCTACTGACGTAACAGCATGGGAATGACCTACCAAAGTATGAACGCACCTCCAAGTAGGCGCGCGTGCCGGTACAACCCGCTGCATCGGCGGCACAGGTATAATCGTGCCAGCAACGGTTGCAGGCACGGCATTCTGCACCGCAGGCATCCTCTGCGGCACGGGAATTGCAGGCGCTGGTAGGGGCGGTGGATGGTGCGTGCCCGCCCCCGACTGCTGCGGCTGCAAATCTTGGAGAACTTCAGCTACAGATTTGTAGCGGCGACTGAGATTCGGTTCGATCATTTTGTCGAGGATGCGGCTTAATTTCGGATCGATTTGAACCTTTAAAAAATCTCGCCAAACCCAAACATCTTGATTGATATCGAACAAATCAAACGGAGATATTTGAGTCAGTAAATAAATGCAAGTTACGCCCAAACTATACAAATCGCTAGCATAAACCGCTTGACCTCGAATTTGTTCCGGCGCCACGAATTCAGGCGAACCAATCACTGTACCTGTTTCTCTCAAACCCTCCACAAGTTTTGCAGCACCAAAGTCAACTAAAACTAATTCCCCGGTTAGTGTTGGGTAAGTATAAATAATCGGAGTTTGAGAAACGCGGCGGCGGATAATGTTAGGTGGTTTAATGTCTCGGTGAATTACATTGCGATCGTGCACGAACTGCAATACTGGTAATAAATCATTCAGCATACCGAGAATCTGATTTTCGCTAAAAGCCCCAGCCCCCGCCAATTCTTGCTGTAAATTTTGACCTTCTATAAATTCCTGCACTAAATACTGATATCGTTCCTGCTGAAAGTGCGCCAGCAATTCGGGAATTTGCGGGTGTTTTCCCAATTCGTCCAGCCGCACCGCTTCTCGGTTGAATAATTCTGCTGCTTTTTCGGCGCTGCTGGTTCCTTGGGATAGCGGGAAAAACTGCTTGATTGCACAGCGCGGTTTTGAGGGTTTGTCTTCGTCAACGGCTAAAAAAGTACGGCCAAAACCGCCGCGCCCGAGGGGTTTGATGGCGCGGTAACGCTCTCTCAGCAACAGTTTTGTGCCACAATTCAGGCAGAATTGAGTTCGATCGGCATTTTGCGGGTTTTGACAGGCGGGGTTTAGGCAATAACTCATAACTGAACCGGGAAGCAATCAGCAGCATATTTCTATGATACTGAGGCAATACCAAATCCGACTTAAATATCCCCTTTATTTCTTAGTCCGCGGAGGCGGACATCGTTTGTGTAGTCGCGGTTTCAACCGCCGAGTCTTATCTCTCGCGTTACAATTTAAAATTAAAGGACTGAAGTCCGAACGATCAAACCAGTTTGTAGTGAGGACTTCAGTCCGCAGCATTTAAGATCTAGCTTTAACATTCAGAGCATACTCTTTAAACCTTTCCAAGTCAGCCTGAATAGTCGATTCAACAACTCGCCCTACAAATGAATTGTCCATCAATGTTGCCAACCAGCCGGGAACTCCATAAGCCACCGTTAGTTTGACAATGCTGCTGTTTTTGCGATCGTAAAACCGCACCGCACCGCGATTTGGCAAACCGTCTACAGATTCCCACTGAATTATCTGATTTGGCACTAATTTGAGAATCCGAGAAAGCCAGCTAAATTGTAACCCCCCGGTTGCAAGTTTCCAGCGCGATAATTCTGGATCTTCTTCGAGAACTCGAACTGATTCTATCCACTTCATCCAGCGCGGCATTTGCTCTAAGTCAGACCAAAGTTCCCACGCTAATTCGATAGGAATTGCCACTTCTACTTGTACACTATGCTCTAACCAATCAGTCATTCGATTTTAGATTTTAGATTTTAGATTTTAGATTGAAGAATTGTTTCTTCTCGTTTCCAGGCTCGGCCTGGTAACGCATATCCAGAGGCTCCGCCTCGGTTTTCAAAAGCGAATATCAGAGGCAGAGCCTCCTCCAAGGCATTCCCAGCCAGAGCCTGGAAACGAGAGAAAATCATTAGCTTTTAGCTTTTAGCATTTTTCACTGGAGCGACTAATGCCAACTGCCAACTGCCAACTATCAACTGCCAACTAACTGTAAGTTTCCAGAATAGCCTTAGCCGCTTGATGACCGGAAAGAGTCGCACCTTCCATGCTATCAATGTAGTCTTGCTGAGTGTAACTTCCTGCTAAAAAGAAATTAGCAACAGGAGTTTTTTGAGCGGGGCGGTAAACATCCATTCCCGGCGCTTCCCGATACAAAGATTGAGCGAGCTTAACCACACTGTACCAAGTCATATTTAATTCCCGTGCTGAGGGGAATAAATCCTGAACTTGCTTGAGTACGTGTTGGGCGATCGCCTCATTGCTTTGTTTGATAAACGGATCGCCCGGTGTCAGCACCAACTGCAACAGAGAACCTTGTCCTTCTTTATAATAATCCTTAGGACTTGTCAGCGCCAAATCGGCAAAACAAGAAAAATCTGCATCTGCTGAATATAGCAAATTATCGATGCCTACAGCGTGGCTCAACTGTTTGCGCTTGGCTTCATCTTCCAGTTCCGTTACCCAACCGTCGAACCGCAATTGTACTGTCGCAACAGGTACCGCATCTAACTTATAAATGTTGTCAAATTCCGACCATTTGCGCCAAGCTGGAGGCAATATTTTCTGAATTCCAGGCACGTCGCAGGCGAAAACGTAGGCATCTGCGGTAATATGTTCTTCAGTTTCGCCGTTAGCTACTAGCAAACCTGTTACGCGCGTTTCTGTGCCTTCTTCAAACTGAATTTCTCGGACTCGGCGCCGCGTGTAAATTTTGGTTCCTTTACTTTCCAAATATTCGACAATTGGTTTGTGCAAATATTCGTTGGGAGAACCGGACAGCATCCGCATGACAGAGGCTTCGGTTTTTGATGCAAAGAATTGGAATATTGTCAACATACACCGGGCTGAAATATTTTCAGTGTCGATAAAACCTAGTGCGTAGGCGATCGGGTTCCACATTCTTTTGAGGGAGTTTTGGTTGCCGCCTTGACTGCGGAACCAGTCAGCAAAGCTAATTTTATCCAAATTGCGGATAGTTTTCATTGCTCCGTCAAAGTCGATCAAACCACGGACGATGGGGCTTGTTCCCAGGGCGATCGCATTTTGAATTTTGTCTTGTACCGTTAGCTGGGATGTAGTGAAAAATGCCTTCAAACCATGCAAAGGAGCACCCACGGGAAAGCGAAAATCCAAAGAACCAGTTTCGCCACCTCGATTGATAAAAGTGTGGACGTGATCTTTGAGGAGCAAATCGTCAAAAGCTCCCACCTTTTTCATTAGGGCAAATAAGTTATAATAGCAGCCGAAGAATACGTGCAAACCCATTTCAACGTGATTCCCGTCGGGATCTACCCAACTGCTGACTTTGCCGCCGACAAAAGGGCGGGACTCAAAAATTTCTACTTCGTGGCCGGCATCCACTAAATCGACTGCTGTGGTCATTCCAGCCAGTCCCGCACCTGCGATCGCAACCCGCATTTTACCTATCCTTATCCAGTATTTTTACAAATTGTAACAAGTTTTAGAGTTTCCGAAACATTCTAAAGTGCGTAAATGCCGATCGGCACTTGCACCCCTCTCTGAATTCTTGCCAAAAAATCCGCACTAATTGCACCGTAAGGGCTTTGTTCCAGATAAGTCTGGCGCAAAGCAGACACATTTTCGCAGACAGCTAAAGAATCAGCTTGTAATCCTCCCTCACCAGCCGGAATTAAGATGCGATTAGGATTATCTACGCCTGTAAGGTTACTTGTGAAAGGAACAACAATCACAGAATCGCTAAACTCGTTGCGGATGTCAGGAGAAACCACAACTACAGGTCTTTTTTTTTGTATCTCCTAACTGACGCAAAGCCCTTGAAAGATAAATCTCTCCTTGTCTGGGATAAGTTGTAGTTATTGAATTAGAGTCCATCGGCGTTCCATGCTTCCTCTATCTGTTCTTCTACAAAATCAAACCACTCTTTTTCATCCTGAATATCTTCTTGACTGCGGTTGAGATAAAATTTCCGCAATTTATCTTCTATTTGCTTGGCGTACCAGAGACGGAGAGCTTGTTCGATCGCCTCCGTCCAATTATCGGTAAGCTGGTCTATTTTATCAGCAAACTCGGCATCAAGGGCGACCAACACTTCTCGCTTTTGAGTAGAATTTGACACGTTCGTTCTCCTTGCCAATTCAAATAAAAAAATGACTGCTAACTGTTGACTGGCGACTAATATCATTGGTTGTTAGTTATTGGTTATTAGCAGCATCACACGAGTAACAAATAACAAATAACAAATAACAAATAACTAACAACTAACAACTGACTTTAAAACATCGGCATCAACTGAAGTGGCCCAATTCCTAAGTCTTTAGGAGAAACCCAGCGCACCTCAAACAAAGCGACCATATCCTTAAACTGAGGCTGACCGCGAGAAGCACCCATCAACCCTTTAGCAATCACCAAACCGCACCAACCGTTAGTTGATTTACAGCGGCGCTCCCACTTTTTGCGAGCTTCCTGATGCACCGGGTCGTTTTCATTAAACTCGCCAAACAAATACAATTCCCCATTTTTTGTTTGCAAAATACCCAAGTCGTATTGCTCGTCTTGAAAAGGATCTTCGCCCGGATTAAAACAAATTGCCTTCACCCCTCCAGCTTCTTTCAAATCTTGAATCATAGTTTTAGCCTTGGGATTGGAAGTTTGAATCATCACTACAGGCAAACCATCCCCGGCGGTATTAATATCGACTTCTGCACCTTCGTGAAACTGGACACTTCCGCGTAGAAAATCTACCGTTTCCCAAGGTACGACACCCAGACTCAAGAATGAATTTTGCGGCACCAAATCGTCCCGCAGCCGTGGCATTTCAAATTCATCATCCTCATCGTCATCGTCATCGCCCAGCATCTGTAATAATTCGTCTGACACCTCAGGCATCGTCGAAACTTTAACCGATACCTGTTGAATTTCTCCATCAGACTGCGGAACAGGGATGCGGTAGCGACTGTTGAGAGCGGGAAATGTGTCTGCTGCCAATTTCCGGCGGCCGTTGTGGAAAAAGCGGTGGAATGCTTCGAGAGCAACTAACATCGTCAGGGCTTCTTCTTCGTAAAGAATCGATCGCAATCCTTCTAAAGGATGCAGGTTGCCAAAATTCGGTTCAATTTCCGATGGAGGCAAATCGGCTAAATCAATTTCGTCATCGTCATCCTCATCAAGCTCGCCGGCGCTTTCAAAGGTGAGAAACAAACAGTCTTGCCCTAAAAAAGCCTGTTCTAAATCTTCAAAAGAGTCATCGTTGACAACTCGCTCTCGAAACCGCTTCAAGGATTCTAGAGATCGGTACAGCAAAACTCCGTAATCCATTCTCCCTTGGCCCAATACGGATACGTAGAGGCTGGCGACATCCCACTGATTGATTTCAATAGATATAATTTGATGTTCGCTCAAAGTCCGCCACGGAGCATCGTGCCAAATTTGAGCGGCTTTTTCCATTAGCACTTCGGCGTACTCAGGCGGTAATTCGGGAGGCCGATTCACAGCGACCTCTTCCATGCCCCGAAAGATTTCATCAATTAAGGGCAATTCCGGTACGTAGTCAATGGAAATACCTAAATCTTGAAGTATTCCCCGCAGGTAAAATTGAATTTCTCGATTTTTGACTACGATTTTTTGGGGGCGGACTGCGGGGGCCGGACTTTGGGGATGTTCCATTGCCCGCAGGAGAGCGCGGACGATCGCCTCTGGGCCCGCATCTGGGCCTACCATGTCCATTGCTCTGACGATGCCTTCAGAGCCGTCCACCCAGAGAATACACTCGCCACCAGCTTCTGGATCGTCGTCGTCCTCTAGCATCATGTGCGAGTCAGCATTTGATAACGGTCGGCGGTCGCCCTCCCACACGCTGGGAATTTGAGGTAAGTTTTGTAGCCGACGAAGAGTAGAGCGATTCAGCGCTGCCATAGAGTAAGCCCGTTGGGTGAAGCATTGTTGCGGTGCCACAAAGGGTCAACCGCTGCTTCTCAATCATAAACCCTATAGGGGGAGAGGACATCAAGCTTGGAAATGAGGTCTCACCGTAATTAAAAATTTCCGGCTAAAAATTCTGCCTTCAACGTTCAGTTGACAGTTGACAGTTGACAGTTGACAGTTGACTCCGAAAGCAGTTGGCAGTTGGCAGTTGGCAGTTGGCAGTTGGCAGTTGGCAGTTGGCAGTTGGCAGTTGGCAGTTGGCAGGAAAGTAGGTGACTGACTGATGACTGATACTGATAACGTTCGCTCTTCGGGGACGCTCGCACTAATTAATGACTGATGACTAATGACTTCTTCCCTCTTCCTTCTTCCCTCTTCCTTCTTCCTTCTTCCTTCCCTGTACAATGGAGGTATAAGATTAAACTCTTAACATTCGACAGTCTCAGGAGTTCGACAGATTATGACTCAAGCGATTTCCCAACAGCGGGGCATTCAAATGACGGACTCTGCTGTTCGTCAAGTTTTAGCTCTTCGAGAAAAACAAGGTAAAGACCTCTGCTTGCGCGTAGGGGTGCGGCAGGGCGGCTGTTCTGGTATGTCTTACGTGATGGATTTCGCAGACCCCAGCACTGTGAAATCTGACGATGAAGTGTTCGACTACGAGGGTTTTCAGGTAGTGTGCGATCGCAAGAGCATTCTTTATCTCTACGGTTTGGTGCTCGACTTCAGCGATTCGATGATCGGCGGTGGCTTTAAGTTCACCAACCCCAACGCTACTCAAACTTGTGGCTGCGGCAGTTCTTTTTCTGCTTAAATGGGAAAATTGCTTGGGGCATGGGTATGGGCATTGGTAATTGGTCTCCAGCTAATTGCTGACAATCGCGATCGACAATTAGCCTCGGATGCGCTTCCTTTGTCCCGCACCCCATGCTTTCGAGCAATCTAAAATCTAAAATCCAAAATCCAAAATCGAATGACCCCTGAAGAAATGTTTAAAGACGGTTTCGATCGCTACCAAGCTGGCGAAGCCCCTGCTAATCTGATCCCCGTGTTCAAAGAATTGTGCGAGAAATCTCCCAAAAATGGCAATGCCTGGGCTAGCCTCGCGTGGCTCTACCTTTTGGAAAATAAACCCGGATCGGCTCAAAAAGCAGCGAAAACAGCGGTTAAATTGAACCCTCACGACGCCCAAGCTCGCATCAACCTAGCAGTCGCGATTCTGGATCTCAAAGAAAAAGGGGTGCGCCCCCACGTAGAAGTTGCTCAGCAACTCCTGATGGCTTCCGAAGAGTTGTTAGAGGAAGTTACAAAAAATTTTGAAGAAGGATTAAGCCGCAAACCGGACTGGAAGAGTCTCGCCCGCGTGAAACAGTGGCTTCTGGAAGCGTAAGCCCCCAAACAATGTCGATTTGGGGGTGGGGATCAAGGAAATCGGGTTTGTGGTTTATTACGATCTCGTAATAAATCAATAAATAACTTTATGGAAAACTCAGGAAGTCAGTGCTAGTATTTGAAAACTTAGACGATCGACAAACCGGCACAGCGGTTTTCAGACTTGACTACCATAAATACTAGGAGTTGTAAGAACATGAGCACTGACAGCCACGTTAACATCAAACCAGCAACCCGCAACCACAAAGGTTTCTTTATTCAGCCTGCTTCTTACAAATTGATGAGCATCGATAAATCCGGCTGGGCCTTGATTTGCATGGACAAAGCAGTTTGTCATTATGTAGATCCTGATGACTTGCAATTGCCGAATAAGTCGGGAATGTCTGAAGGTTAATCCAGAAGTTTTGAGAGACATTAAAATGCTTTATTTGAGTAGCTGCCCTCCCTGGAGAGGCAGCAACTTTTTTTTTGTCAGTTGTCAGTTGTCAGTTGTCAGTTGTCAGTTGTCATTAGTCCTGCCGTCGGGCAGTCATCAGTCATCAGTCAGAAGTGTACTAGATCTAACCCAATACAGTTCACTTAAGACAGTACACCAGGAAAAACGATTTGACAAACAGACCCTGCGATTGCTTCGCGAAGACGCTCGCAATGACAAAAAACGTTAAGTAAACCGTATTGAGATCTAACCAATGTAAGGAAGTTCGGCAACGGGTTGTGTAGCGGATGTAACGGATAGAATTCCCAATAACCGATTACCGATTACCGATTACCGATTACCAATTACCAATTACCAATTACCAATTACCAATTACCAATTACCAATTACCAATTCCCAATTCCCGATTACCAATTACCAATTCCCAATTCCCCATCGCCTAATTGCTAGATTTGATAGAAAAATTACAAATTACCGATTACCAAGAATAATGGGTTTAAAGCCTCCTCGTTCGAGGAGGAAATAAAACAAAATTATTCACTGTTTCAATCCTGTTCCTTCTAGGTAGAGGTCGATCTCAAACTGTCAACTGTCAACTGTCAACTGTCAACTGTTGACCAATTCCCGATCGCCTAATTGCTAGATTTGAAGGCAAAAAGCAGATCGAGCTGAGCAGTTGTCGGTTCTGTCGAAGTTGTGGCTACGCTGACTCCTCGGAGAGAATTGAGCACTTCAGCAACGGGCGGCGAAACTAAATTGGGCTGTACAGCGAGCAAATAACGGTTCGCCCATGACATGGTTTTTTCCATATCTATATAAAAGTAACCTTGGTTCGCCTGCGGTACAGCAGTGGCGATCGCCTGAAAACTCGGACTGCTGCTTAATGGTTGCGGTGGCGCTGTGGTGATGACATCAACTAAAGGGCCGCCGAAGGCAACAAATACAGAATTTTCATTCAGCCAACCGTGCCCGAATAAGGTTCCTTGTTGCGGTATTTGCCACTCTGTAACCTCTTTTCCCTGGACTTGTCTGGGGGCGACGCTGACTGTAGGATTGCTTTTGGCGATCGCATCGAGTTTTTTGAGGGTTGCTTCGGCTGCGGGGCGATCGCTCGTTTCAAAAATCATCGCCGCCCCCATCCCCAACTGAGACAAAATACCTTGATCCGAACCGATCGCCCCGATCGCAAATTCCCCATTCATCCAGCCAAAAACATCACGATCGGCATCCAAATCCAAGCGTTTAAAACTACTTCTCACCTGCTGAATGCCCCTGTCAACTTCCGGGCTATCTTTTGCCTCTGCCGTCGCCTGCAACCAAATGCGATCGAGTCCCTTACCCCCTACTAAAGCAATGGTTTCACCGGGAAATCTGGGCAACAATTTCGATCCGACTGGCGGCTTTTGCTGTCCGAATTTAGGATCTAACCGAGCGATAGTTTTCACCCTCAATCCCGAACTGTCGGCCCCTATTCCCGCTACCAAAGACTTGACTTGTTTAAACTGTGAAAGCACTGTCGAAGGCAATTGAAAATCATCGGGCAAATTAGTTTTTAATTGCTCGATTGCAGCAGGATAATCAGCAATGTAAATAGTTGCGATCGGATTCGGTACGCCAGCACTCTCTGCAAAAAACTTAGTTGTACTCTTTTCGGTGGCGAGGGAGGGCTGTCCTTTAAAAGTATCGATCGCCATTTCCACAGGCTTTCTCAAAGGAGCCATCACTAATTGATCGTCCAACAAAGCCACACTGTAGCGCTTGCCCGTTGGCTCTGCAATCTCAGAAATTTTAACTCCTTTATACTCAGTTTCTTGAGTTGTGGCACCTTCCTGAGATTTTAATTTATTAGCAAAATTCCAAGCACTAATTTTATTTTTGACACTGACTACAACGAGCAGTTTAGGAGGCTCTGTTTTAGCGGTAGCATCTGGGGGTAACAAAGCCACCATCACGCCCCCCAGCCAGGGCTTTAAGTCTCTCTCAAAGTCGATTTGAGTGCCTGCCAAGCTTTGTTCTTGAAAGGCCTTCAAACCCGCACCGACCAACTTTTGAGCGCCCGGGGTGCCGAATTGCTGCAACTGTGACAGTGCTTGGGGATTGGGGGAGATGAAGGCGGCCATCATTGCTTCGTCGGGTACAACTTTGGCGCTGTCTTGGGGGTTGGAGACTTGTTGGCTCAAACCGTGGAAGTAAAGGTACACCGCGGCGCTACCTGCTGCAATGATGGCGGCAGCAATTAGAAGCTTTGGTTTTTTTGCAGGCATTGTTTTCGATCCTAGCGTCCTTTATCAGTTTAATGAAAATCCACTGGGCTTGTGGGGAGCCGATCGAGCTTGCTATTTATTTTTATACAATTTAAAACGGGTTTGGGCGATCGTGTAAACTGCTGTTGAGATGAAGTGCGGGAAGAAATATGAAAGTAGCGATCGCGGGAGCAACGGGATTTGTAGGTAGCCGGCTGGTGGAGAAGCTGCAAGCAGCCGGACATCAAGTGGTGGTTTTGAGTAGAGATGCGGCGAAAGCTGGGCGAGTTTTCCCAGCTTCGGCTTATCCGAATTTGGAAGTTGTCGCCTACACTCCGGCGGAGTCTGGTGATTGGCAAAATTCGATCGCGGGCTGCGACGCTGTGGTTAATTTAGCTGGGGTGCCGATTGCGGAGGAAAGGTGGACGGAGGCGCGCCAGCAAGCGATTCTCGACAGTCGCAGATTGACGACGGCAAAATTGGTAGAGGCGATCGTCAATGCTAATCCTAAACCATCGGTGTTTGTGAGCGCATCGGCGATCGGCTATTACGGAACCAGCGAAACCGCTGAGTTTGACGAAAGCAGCCCTGCGGGAAACGATTTTTTAGCAGCAGTTTGCAAAGACTGGGAAGCTGCGGCCCAACCTGCCAAAAATGCAGGCACAAGGCTAGCAATTTTGCGGCTGGGAATAGTTTTGGGAATGGGAGGCGCGCTAGCAAAAATGCTGCCACCTTTTAAACTATTTGCAGGCGGCCCAATTGGCACAGGAAAACAGTGGTTTTCTTGGATTCACCGCGAGGATGTGGTTGATTTAATTTTGTATTCTTTGCAAAATTCGCAAGTTCAAGGCGTTTTGAATGCGACAGCACCGAATCCAGTGCGGATGAATGAATTGTGCCAAACTTTAGGGGAAGTTTTAAGTCGGCCTTCTTGGTTGCCGGTGCCAGGTTTTGCTTTAGAAATGCTGTTGGGAGACGGCGCTAAAGTTGTTTTGGAAGGGCAGAAAGTTTTGCCGAAACAAACTTTGGCTAGCGGTTTTCAATATCAGTATCCGATGCTGAAGTTGGCTCTAGAAGAGATTTTGGCTGGTAATTAAATCCTGCATTTTTAGATATCCCTCGTTCCCCGGCTCTTCTGCCTGGGAACGCATATCCAAAGGCTATGCCTCGTTCCTTCAAATAAATCATCCCACTCAACAATCAATCACATCAACTACCAACAATCCATCTCGATGCCTCGGGTGCGATCGCATTTGCCAACAACTCCAAGCCGTAGAATTAGATAATTGGCAAGAATACACGCTCTTAGAAATCGATAACGCCGATGTCGAGCCGATTCATTTGTTAAAAATGACCTGTCCGAGCACCGGACACATTCATTCGTTGCGAGTGCCTCCTGATGTAGTATCAGCAAAAGAGGCAATTCGCTGGGTAAATTGGGACATTGACTCAGAAGAGTTTTCCGTGCAAACTTGAATGCAAGCAGCAGAAATACAAGAACCTTAGATTATTTGTTCATTAGGATGATTTCAGGAAATACGATATATGGTAGTTGCAGCAAAATCAACGATTTCTCTTGCAGAGTTTTTGCAGTTGCCCGAAACTAAACCAGCAAGCGAGTACATCGACGGTCAAATTTATCAAAAACCTATGCCGCAAGGAAAACATAGCCGATTGCAAAAACGATTGCTGGAGGCAATTTCTGAGGTTGGGGAACCTCAAAAGTTAGCCTGTGCATTTCCCGAATTGCGCTGTACGTTTGGGGGGCGATCGATCGTTCCCGATATTGCTGTTTTTGAGTGGTCTCGCATTCCCGTTGATGAAGATGGAGAAATTGCCAACCGCTTTGAAATTCCACCGGATTGGATAATTGAAATTTTGTCACCTGACCAATCTCCAAATCAGGTGATAAAAAAAATAATTTTTTCGATCAATCACGGTACTAAATTGGGTTGGTTTGCCGATCCGAGCGATAAATCAGTAATAGTTTTTCAACCGAATCAATTGCCTGAGGTTAAATCAGATACGGATATTTTACCTGTTCTTAGCGTGTTGGGCGATTGGCAGTTATCCGCAGCCGAGTTGTTTAATTGGTTGAAAATTAATTGATTTAATACGAATTTAAAAAAGTCTTGCTAGAATCATCAATCTTAGACCAATTCTTAACAGTGGCAGATCCCCGCGCAGGACACGGCAGTGCCGTTTCCCTACAGAAAACTGATATCTTTGCCAAAAACTTAATCCATAAAACACTAATCAACATTGGCCCTGTGCCACTTAAAATGGTGGAATGCACAAACCATCAATTTAGGAAAAACTGTTAATAAGATAAGAAAGAAGCCCGCCTTCAGTCAAAGGTGGGCTAAATTCATGCCAGCTTACAGACAGCTAGGCAATCGGGTCTCTTAGCCGATTGACGTAAAAGTTGAGAAAAAGATCCAAATCTTCCGGAAAAACTTATCCTCAACAATTAAGCTCCAGTTTACCCAAGCAGATCGGGAAAATTTCGCACACAGCGATGTTTCCCTGCAAGTGGGGAAATGCTGGAGCTTTATTTTGCCAGCAATCCCCAATCTCCAAGGGTTTAAGCGTCGTGATCGTGAGCGAAGCGGCGGAAGAGGAAGTCTAGGGCGTAGTTCCGCAAGTTGTAATATTCGGGATCTTCCATCATTTGTACCCGATCGCGCGGACGTGGGAAAGGAATCTCCAAAACCTCGCCAATCGTTGCTGATGGGCCGTTAGTCATCATCACGAGTCGATCGGCCAAAAACAGCGCTTCGTCAATATCGTGAGTAATCATCAACACGGTACAGCGGTGATCGTTCCAGATTTTCAGCAACTCTTCCTGCAATTCTTCCTTGGTAATTGCGTCGAGAGCACCAAAGGGTTCGTCTAAAATCAGCACCTTGGGACGAATTGCTAAGGCGCGGGCGATGGAAACCCGTTGTTTCATACCCCCGGAAATTTGCGGAGGTCTTTTCTCAGCAGCTTCTGTCAGTCCCACCATTGCCAAATGATCTTTGACGATCGCATTTTTCTCGGCTTTCGACTTCTCGGGAAATACAGCGTTAACGGCAATGTAAACGTTTTCAAACACAGTCCGCCAAGGCAGTAAAGCGTAACCTTGAAACACTACCATGCGATCGGGGCCTGGCTTTTCGATCCGCTGCCCGTTAATCGACACGGTGCCTTCGCTGGGATGGCTAAAACCGGACACCATATTTAACAGTGTTGATTTGCCGCAGCCGGAGTGTCCGATCAGAGTAATAAACTCTCCCTCAGCTACGGTCAAGTTAACGTTTTCTAATGCTCTGTAACCGTTTGGATATACTTTATAAACATTGTCCATCACCAAAAAAGGCTGGCGGCGATCGTTTGGTTGCTGGCTCTGGGTTTTGGTGTTTGTCTGGTTGACAGCAGTATTAATCATGGGTTTGAGAAGCCGTTAGTAGGTGATTAGCGATAGCAAATAATGGAGTTTTGAATGGTGAGCTGCGAGTCGAGACTGTAGATTTGCGAGTTCCCTGTATATTTTCAGTATTGAGTTTAAATTGCAAGACTTTTGCATCAATTATATAATTGTGCCGCTTCGCTCTCAACAATGCAATCAATCGCTGTGATTTCTGATTCCTCTTGTCTGACTTGTGAGTTGATAAGTCTTTGACAGGGGCGATCGAGAACCAAGCAATTTTTTCACCTTTTGATATCTCAAAACTCACAGAGCACCATTAGACATTGAGCCGGTGGAAAGAAGTCCACCGGCTGGACAAAAACAGATCCTAAGCAGCTCTGCGGCCCGAATCCAGAATCACTTCAGCCATCGTGTAATCGCGTTTAATCGCTAGATTGTTGAGATAGCCGATCGGATCTTCAGCATTAAACACCGAGCCATCAAACAAACGGAGAGAACCCCGAGTGTAAGTAATATCAGACATTCCCAGCTCCCGTGCTGCTGTACTGAAGGGGCCGACTCGCACCACCCGTTCCAGAATTTCTACCCAGTTGCGGGGGAAGACTGTATCGCCCCAACGCGCCATCTGTACCATGTGCCACAACTGTTCGGTACGGCTTGGGCGGTTCACCCCGTCGCCGGCGAACAAGTGGTGAGCGTATTCCCGCATCGGAGTATCAAGATCGCAAGCAGTAGATTTGGAATCGCCAATTTGGATGTAACTCTTGTCAGTAGCGACGTACTCCCGTCCCGCCACAATTTCGGAAACTTCTTGAGCGTGGGCCGGATCGCTGCAATAGTGACAAGCTTCTAGCAAAGCTTTCACTAGAGCAATGTGAGTGTTGGGGTAAGCATTCGCCCAGTCTTCCCGAACTCCCAGAATTTTTGCCGGGTGTCCAGGCCACAGTTCCAAATCCGTAGCCACGGTAAAGCCGACTCCTTCCATCGCCGCGCGCAAGTTCCAAGGTTCGCCGACGCAGAAACCGTCAATCGTCCCACCTTGCAAGTCCACAATCATCTGGGCTGGAGGGATGTTTTTCAGTGAAACATCATGATCTGGGTCAATGCCACCGGAAGCCAGCCAGTAGCGCAGCAGCAGGTTGTGCATCGATGAAGGGTGAACGATGCCCATGCGGTGAGTTTGGGCGGGGGTTCTGTGCAGCATTTCTTTGAAATCTGCCAGAGTGTAGATTCCTTGGTCGTAGAAGCGACGGGCCAGGGTAATTCCGTTGCCGTTGCGGCTCATGGTGAGGGCTGTAACGGTTGCTATGGGCTTCTCTTGGTGGCCTCCTAAGCTCAACCACGCTGCCATCCCAGAGGGCATTTGGGCTGCGTCTAGGTATCCGGCGGCGATGCCGTCTACGATGCCGCGCCAGCTTGTTTCGCGCACGAGATGCACTTCATCGAGGCCGTGTTTGGCAAATAAGCCTTTTTCTTTGGCGATCGCGAGGGGAGCGCAGGCTGCCAGGGGGATAAAGCCGAGTTCGAGGTTGACTTTTTCTAGGCCGTGGCGGGCGATCGCCGGTACTTTCCGCGCGCGCAGTTTTTTCACCCGTTTCTGCTGGTTGAGGAAGTAAATCATTTCGCTCCGCAGCGCGTAGTAGCTGGGGTGCGAGACTACTTCCATACGTACCCGGGGGCGGGGGATGTCTACTTCGAGGATGCCGCCAATTTTCGATTCTGGGCCGTTGGTGAGCATGACGATGCGATCGCTCAGCAGCACCGCTTCATCTACGTCGTGCGTTACCATCAAGGCGCTAATTTCGTACTCTTGGCAGATTTCCATCAACTTTTCTTGCAAGTTGCCGCGAGTCAAAGCGTCTAGGGCGCCGAATGGTTCGTCTAAGAGTAACAGTTTGGGACGCAGGGCTAGGGCACGGGCGATCGCCACGCGCTGTTTTTGTCCGCCTGATAGTAGTGCCGGTTGCTTCTCGGCGTGGGGGCCCAAGCCCACCATGTCAATGTGTTTTTGGATGATGTCGAGGCGCTCGGCTTTAGCTAAGCCGCTCATTACTGAGTCTACGGCCAGGGTGATGTTTTCTCTGACTGTCCGCCAAGGTAGCAGCGAATAGTTTTGGAACACCACCATGCGATCGGGGCCCGGCTGAGTGATTCTTTGTCCGTCGATCGTCACCAATCCTTCTGTGGGCAGATCCAAACCTGCCACCATATTTAGCAGAGTGGATTTGCCACAACCCGAGTGTCCGACTAAGGAGATAAATTCTCCTTTTTTAATTTCTAAGTCGATCCCTTTGAGGGCTACGTATGTACCGCCGTCTGTTAAATTAAATGTTTTTCCGACTTGTTCTACCGCAATCAAAACTGACATGGTTTTCTTGCCTTTTTTGTAGGTTTGTCCTTGATTTTTCGATTATTTTTGACTGTTGACCGTTAGCTTTTATATTATGCCGATCGCCCAACTGCAATAATAATATTGGTTCGTAGTGAGGACTTCAGTTCTATTCTTTTAAAAAGCTGAGGACTGAAGTTCTGCTACTCCTTTAACTCGTTATCAGGCACAGCCTGGTAACACATAATCAGGAGGCTCTGCCTCGATTTTCCAGCCGAGGCAGATCCTCTTGGATATGGGTTCCCAGTTATTTTACCGGACTTGATATTAGCTTTTAGCTAACAACTGTCAACTGTCAACTGTCAACTGTCAACTGTCAACTGTCAACTATCAACCGTCAACTGTCAACTGTCAACTGTCAACTATCAACTGTTTTTATTTGCCTTGAGAGGGAGCAATTTTTTGCTGCAACCATGCCATCAGGCGATCGAGCATCAAACCAACAGCCCCAATGTAGAACACCGCCAAGAGAATTTCACTGATGTAGTTTTGCTGGTAAGCATTCCAAATAAAGAAGCCAATACCTGTAATCCCGGACATCACGATTTCCGCTGCAATAATCGCCAGCCAAGCCAAACCGATCGCAATTCTCAATCCGGTGAAGATATAAGGAAGCGCCGACGGAAACAAGATATTGATGTAATATTCCTTCTGAGTAAGTTGCAGCACTTTCGCCACGTTGTTGTAATCGTCAGGAATTTGACGAACACCTTCAGCCGTGTTGATTAAAATCGGCCAAACAGAGGTAATGAAAATCACGAACAAAGCAGCCGGTTCGTTTTGTTGAAGTGCAGCCAGGGCGATCGGTACCCAAGCCAAAGGTGCTACCATCCGCAAAAACTGGAAAATCGGGTCTAAAGCCTTGTTCAGGAAGGGATTCGTACCTACCACAACTCCCATGCTAATGCCCACAGCGGCCGCGAGAGTGTAGCCTTTTGCTACCCGTTCCAAACTAGCCATAGTCTGCCAAAATAAGCCGACTCCGTAGGTTTTGGAGTTCATGAAAGGATACATCAACAAAATCCGCGTCCGTTCGTCAGTCCAAACGCTAGTTGGGGGTGGCAACTTGATGATTCCTGTACCCGACAGGAATTGCCAAATTAGCAGGAACCCTAAAAGTCCTAAAATTGGCGGCAATATATTTGACGAATTCTTTTTCCAAAACTCGCCAAGAACTCCTTGGACATCGACTCCGCCTCTCCGATTTGTGCTGACAGCCATCTTGCTAATCTCCTGTGTTTCTGCTGTTTTTTTTCGAGACTTAAGTTATGCGAAGCTTTTACCAACTAACAATGGTCTCGCATCCCCACGGAAGCGGATTGTTTTTAGAACGAGGTTTAAATCGCACGCTTCTAAAAACTGTGTTGTCAACTGTCAACTGTCAACTGTCAACTGTCAACTGTTTAACCCATCACGCTTTTTTAATTGCCAGACTCTTGATGTAATCTTCGGGCTTGTCCGGGTTGAATTCTTTGCCGTCGAAGAACTTCTCAACACCACGAGTCGATTTTGCCGGAATGTCAGCTTCAGCAACTCCGGCTAATTTAGCCGCAGCTTTCCACAAATCTCCTCGGTTGACTTTATCGATGATTGTCTTAGAATCTGCCAAGGTTTTTGTTGGCAAGAAACCCCAGCGGACGCTTTCGGTTAAGAACCACAAATCGTGGCTCTTGTAGGGATAGGAAACGTTGCCGACTCCATCATTCCAGTACAGCGTACTCATTTTGAAGTCGTTGATTTCGGGCTTGCCGTCGCCCATGATATACTTGCCTTCATAAGGAGGAAGCAACACTCCAGGAGCTACGTCAAAGAAGTTTTTGCCAGAAACAATCGACACCAATTCCGCACGATTTTCTGGTTTGTCGCACCACTGCTGCGCTTCAATTATTCCTGCTAACAGCGCTTCGGTAGCTTTGGGGTGTTTGTCTACCCAGTCGCCGCGAATTGCGAGGTATTCTTCTGGATGTCCTTTCCACATTTCGGCAGTTAAAGCGGACAAGAAGCCAATTTTTTCTTTGACAATCCGTAGGGGCCAGGGGTCACCTGTACTGAAACCGTCCATGCTGCCGGTTTTCATGTTGGCCACGGTTTGGGCCGCCGGTACTGTTAGCAACTCGACATCTACGTCGGGATTGATGCCGTTAGCTGCTAGCCAGTAGCGAATCCATAAATCTTGGTTGGCTTTGGGAAAAGTGTAGGCTGCTTTGAAGGGCGTACCTGCTTTCTTGAGTCCGAGGATGTAGTCTTGGGCGGATTTTTCTAGTTTGAGTCCGAGGCCTTTACCTTCGTGTTTGGCAGCGATCGCAATTCCATTTCCCTGAGTGTTTAGCTGTAACAGCACGTACATCGGGATGCCGGCTTTATTCTTGGTGATCAGGCCTTTGCTAATCAAGTATGGCATCGGCATTTGCCACTGCCCGCCATCTATACCACCGCCTGCTGAGCCGATTTCTACGTTGTCTCGGGCCGAACCCCAGTTGGCTTGTTTGGCGACTTTGACATCTACCATGCCGTATTTGGCAAAGAAGCCTTTTTCTTGGGCAATAATTAAAGGCGCTGATTCGACGATCGGGATATATCCCAATGTAATCTTCGTGCTTTCGATGCCTTCTACTCTTTTCTCGTTGGCCACAGCAACTGCTGATGTGGCAGCAGGGGCTCCTCCAGCCCCACCAGCACCACCATCAGCAGTTCCACCGGGTTCGGGGGGATTTCCCAAACAGCCTTTGAGCAGTATGGAACTGACGGCAGATGCACCTGCTGTAACTATAAATTTGCGCCGAGAAAAATTTTCTGAAAATTTGGTCATAGCCTAGCCTCGCTCCAATACATAATCTTCTGTAACGACATCACTGAAGTTTATCAAAGCACTTTATTGCTGTTCGCTAAATTAGGCTTAGAGAACTGTTTTAAGCGCAGGTTGGCAGTAAGGATGAAAAAACTTATGGTAACAATAAGTTTTTATGATATCCCTGCTGATTTGACTCTTTTGATTAACTCAATATTGCGATCGGCCAAGTTGTGTTAACTCGCCAAAAGCGAGTTCTACATTTAATTGGCTTGTTTATTCAGTTTACCGTACTCTTGCTGTGATTATAAAACAAATATTAAATTTAAATTATAAGTAAATGTTTTAGGCAGTTGTTCTCAATAAGTAGCCGTTTTTTTTGCAGGTCGGGTTTTAATTCGCGCAATATTTGCATAAAATTCCTTTGCTTATAAGAGTTTTAGCGTAATACCCTCTGAGGGGGTTCCCACCTCATTGTCAATAAGCCGGAAATTAGGCTGCCACCACTCATTAATATTACTTAATAATTCTCTAATTTTTGGCAAAACCAGAAAAAAGTATTCTGCGATACAGAATTATGGTACAATAATGTTAGGCAGAAAATTTATCATCAAAAACAGTCGATCGCCCTTAGGGATTGAAATGGCGATCGGGAATTCAAATCGTGCGATCGTAAAAACCTGTACAAAGCCACCCAACAGCAGTATTGGTCGAGTCTGGTTTGTCGCCACCAAGAACCCAGGCAGGCCCTCTTGGCGCAGCCCCTTGAATCTACATTACTGACAGCGTTGCAGATACATCCTCGCAACCATATCCCCAGGATTAGCTTGCAAACATTTATCAAACAGTTGAAAGGCAGTCTCTTTATCCGAGGAATGATAGAAAACGATCGCCTGTTCAAAAGTGCTTTTCATGGCTAACTTCCCCTCTCGCAATTCGGGTAAATCTGCATCGAAAACCTCATACACAGCTACCTGTTCGGACTTCCCCTTGACTCGAACGCGATCGATCAAACGAATGTGATATTTTCCCGGATTTTTCAATACCATAAATGTGCGATTGCTAATCAACAAAGGCACACCGTACTGTTTGGTTAATCCCTCCAAACGAGATGCTAAATTCACCGCATCCCCGATCGCAGTACCATCCATCCGAGATGCACCACCCACCGTTCCTAGAATTAATGTCCCAGTATTAATACCAATCCCAATTTTAATTGGCGGACGTTCCGGTATCGTGCGCGTGGTATTATAGTCAGCTAGTCTTTGTAGCATCGAAATTCCACCCCTAACTGCCCCATCTGCATCTCCACTAAATAAAGCCATAATTGCATCACCAATATATTTATCAATAAACCCATGATTTTCAATAATTGCTGGTTCCATCCGAGAGAGATAACCATTAATAAACTTAAAATTATCATCCGGCGTCATCATTTCTGATAGACTTGTAAAATCTCGAATATCAGAAAACAACACCGAAATTTCTTGCTGAATATGTTCGCCTAATTGAATATCAAGAAAACTCGTTTTTTCCAATAACTGAAGGAACTGACGGGGAACAAACCGTAAAAAAGATTCATTGAGTGCTTGCAAATAACTTTCTTTTTCTTGAAGTTCCGCAATTAGTTTAGCTTGCTGGCGAGTCAGCGCTTCTAACTCTTGATTCATTTCTAGAAGTTTAGCATTTTTTTCTGCCAGTTTCTTATCTTGAATGTAACTGTGAACTGCTTCTGCTACCGTTAGTCTTAAATCTTCATTATGCCAAGGTTTACCGATGTATCGATAGAGTTTAGCGTATTTGACCGCATTAGTAACCGCTTCAATAGTAGCTTGACCCGTCAGCATTACTTTCAGCGTTTTTGGGGAAAGTTCGTGAACGCGGCGCAAAAGTTCGTCTCCCTTCATATCCGGCATAATGTAATCGGAAATAATTAAGGGAATTTCATCTCCATCTTCAAGTAATTCTCCAAGCAATTCTAACGCATCCTCTCCCCCTTCAGCGATCTCGACTCGATACTCTTCTCCAAATGATTTTCTCAATTCCGCTTTCAAACTCGTCAAAATGGTAATTTCATCATCTACACAAACAATGACAGGTTTTTTTGCAACTTTTGTCATAGTTTTTATAATCCATACTTGACGATATCGATCGACTGATTGGGCGACCAGGGTTTAAAGAAACATTTATCTACCTTAGCTGCTGCATAAGCCCGCTCGATAGCTTTTTTATCTGCTTGTCCTGTCAATAAAATTTTGACAATTTTAGTAATTTTCTCATTAACTGAAATTAGAAATTTGTCGCCTTTCATTCCGGGCATTAGCCAATTAGAGACAACCAATAAAATGCTAATATGATGTTTATTTAATTCATCAATATTTAGCGCTTCTTCAGCATCTTGGGCAAATTCATAAGCATAGGAACTGCCTAGTGCTTTTCTCAATTTGGCTTTCAAACTTTCCAAAATTACAGTTTTATCATCAACACACAAAATAACGGGTTTAGACATGGTAGTTAATCAGTTGACGGTTGACGGTTGACGGTTGACGGTTGACGGTTGACGGTTGATAGCACTTGACAAAGGAAGGAAGAGAATTGGAGGAATGAATAGTCTGATTTTAATTTCTCTCGATCGGGCTTGGGGCTTTAAACCAATTCTTTGCGGTAACTGTTGGCGGAGCAACCCGCGACGCAAATCAATTGCTGAACCATTGTTTAAATTGATGTTAATCGGTTTAAATATATGCTTGATTTGTTGAATTTTAAATTGTAGACTAATATAGTTCGGGGCTTTTTTGTGGTTAGAGGCGGGTTTGTTTAACCTGTTTGCGCGCTTTGGGATATTGATTAATCTGCCCCTACAGATTGTTGAAAATGATGCACGATTTCAACCAGCACGAATCGACTGGACATGATATTAGTTGCTAACTTTGTCAGACCTGATGGATCTGAATGTAGAGATACCTAATGGAGTAGAGACAAGAAAATGATTCCTGAAGCAGAAACTTCATTATCTTTACAACTGCTTTGCAGTATATCAGAATTTTTTTAATTTGGTTGATATTTATAATTTATTTTGAGTATTAATTCTTGATTCTGAGCTTGACTTTGGCTTCGGTGTATGTATATAACAATAATTGTTTTTTTATCGGAATAATTTACCGCAGAGGATGCAGAGGGAGTGAAGAGAGAGATGAATAATAGCGATGCTAACGGAATTGATATTACGCGATCGCACTTTTGATAATAAACCATCATTGGTTTGTAGTGAGGAATGCGAGTCAAGCGTCATGGATGCGGACTCGCATTCCTCACTACGAACCTTTAGCGAAGGCTGAATCCTATTAGTTTGGCGGATCGAAGCGGTTGACAGATAGCGCAACACCGATCATTGGTAGGGCGACGCCGAAGCAAATCAGCCACTGATCTAGGTTCATTGGAGCTGTCTCGAAGATGCGATTGATAAACGGAGAATTAGCAAAGATAATCTGCAAAATTACAGCTACGACAATGCCGACACCGAGGGCGGGAGCTCCGCTAACTTTTTCCTGAGAACCGCTAAATTTAGCCATCAAAGAAGGTAACAATTGGCTGAGACTCAGTAGGTAAAAAATTCTGCCCATTACTAAAGCTTGAATCGCCATTGTTCGGGCTAGTGGCAAAGTTCCCCAATCGGCTTGACGCACCCATTCAAACATTCCGAAAATTATTGTCCAATTGTACAGAGAAATAGCTAAGATGCGTTTGATCCGATTTTCAGTCAGGAAAGGTTCGTTGACTGGGCGCGGCTGCTGTTTCATCACTCCGGGAGACTTGGGCTCGAAAGCAAGGGGCACAGTCATGGTGATCGAGTTGAGCATATTCAGCCAGAGGATTTGTAGCGACAAAATCGGCAATTCTCGGCCGAGTAGAGTGCTGAGCAAAATTGTCATTGATTCTCCGCCGTTGACTGGGAGAATGAAGCTGATGGATTTAAGTAGGTTTTTGTAGACCGATCGCCCTTCTTCTACCGCAGATTCGATCGACGCAAAGTTATCATCGGTCAAAATCATGTCGGCGGCTTCCTTAGAAACCTCCGTACCGCTACCCATTGCGATGCCGATATCGGCTTGTTTGAGGGCGGGGGCGTCGTTAACGCCGTCTCCTGTCATCGCCACAATTTCGCCTTTTTGCTGCAAAGCTTCTACGAGGCGCAGTTTTTGTTCTGGGGCGACGCGCGCAAAAACTGAGCCGGCTTCTACGGCTTCGGCGAGGGCATTTTTGTCCATGGCGGCGAGTTGGGCGCCGGTGTAGGCTACAAGTTCTCTATTGTGTTTGGTTTTGCGGAATCCCATGCGGCGGGCGATCGCCCTGGCGGTAGCGATGTGATCGCCGGTAATCATTTTAACTTGGATGCCGGCGGTTTGGCAGGCTTGGACGGCGGCGATCGCAGAGGCCCGCGGCGGGTCGATCATGCCTTGGAGTCCGAGGAAAACTAGCCCTGATTCTACGTCTGAGTGAGCAACGGATCCCTGTTCGTGGGGAACGATTTTTTTAGCAAAAGCTAGGACGCGCAAGCCTTGATCGGCCATTGCATCGACTTGGTGGTGGATTTGCTGGCGATCGACTTCTGTCGAATTTCCTTCAGTGTCGAGACTCTCAGCGCAGCGGGTGAGAATTGATTCGACGGAACCTTTGACATACAAAATTTTGTCGCTTGTCGGAGTTCGATGCAGTGTCGCCATGTATTGAAACTGAGATTCAAAGGGAATTGAATCGAGGCGCGGCATGGATTTTTCCAAGACTTGCTGGCTGAGTTCTGCTTTTTTACCTGCTGCAATTAAAGCTCCTTCTGTCGGATCGCCGACGACAATCCAATCATTATCTTTGAATTCTAAATGAGAGTCGTTGCAGATCATTCCGGCTTGCAAACATTCTTGCAAAGCTGGAGATTGATTGACACTAATTGGTAGTTGGTTGAGTTCAATGTCGCCTTCTGGACTGTAACCTGTACCTGTAACGGAGTAGGATTTGCCACCAGAATAGATTTCTTGCACTGTCATCTGATTTTCTGTCAAAGTTCCGGTTTTGTCAGAACAAATGACTGTGGCGCCGCCGAGGGTTTCTACTGCGGGGAGTTTGCGGACGATCGCGTGTTTGGCGGCCATCCGGGAAACACCGACGGCGAGGGTGACGGTAATGACGGCGGGGAGGCCTTCGGGGATGGCGCCGACGATGAGGGCGACTGCTGGTTCGACTGCTTCTTTAAAGGCTGAAACTCCGGCTGGGACTGGTCGCCCTAAACGCACTGCAAAGGTCAAGGTTGCCATTGCGAGGACAAATAGCAGCCAGTTTTGACTGAATTGATTAAATTTGCGGGTGAGGGGCGTGGTGAGGTCGATGTGGCGATCGAGCAATTGGGAGATTTTGCCGGTTTCGGTTTTATTGGCGATCGCAATTACGATACCGCTACCTTGGCCGAAGGTAACAAAACTGCCAGCATAGGCCATGTTATCGCGTTCTGCGAGCGGCGTTTCTTCTGGCAAAACCAAGTTTCCCGCCTGTCCGAGTTGTTTTTCAACAGCAACGGATTCGCCTGTAAGTCCAGATTCATCTATTTGCAAGTCGCGGACTTTCACTAAGCGCAAATCGGCGGGTACTTTGTCACCGGAAGTCAGGGTTACTAAGTCGCCCACAACAAGTTCTTTTGAGGGAACTCTTAATTTCTTGCCACCTCGAATGACTGTGGCTTCTGTGGTAACAGCTTTAGCTAGGGCATCGATTTTTTTCTCAGCCCCAGCTTCTTGGATGAAACTGATAATAGCGTTGGTAGTTGTTACGCCCCAAATTACGCTGGCATTCAGCCATTCTCCAATCAGTGCTTTGATTAAACCGGCACTCAGTAAGATTATCAGGAGGGGTTGGTTAAATTGCAGTATAAATTTTAACCAGGCTGGTTTCCCTGCTTTAACTGTTAGTTCGTTTGGCCCGAATTTTTGTTGGCGACTGGCTGCTTCTGCTGGATCGATACCGTTTTCCAGATTGGTTTCTAATTGAGTTGCAACTTTGGATCTTTCTAAGTAGTGCCAATATTGCTCTGCTACGTCTACATCGTTGGCGGCTTTTGCTGGCATAATTTTTCCTGGATTTTTGTTGTTTGGCGAGCTTTCTTTTATCGATATTGAATCAGCGCGCTCAATACAACTCCTCGCTCGTTGGAGCGTGAATATATTGAGCGACAAGAGGGTTGATTAATTGTTTGAAGGCGTTTTGACTTCAATCTATCTTACAGCAGATGTGTCTGTCTTTGCCAATTGGTTTGGGAAATTCTTTTCGGTGCTAAATCTTTTTTGGGAGTTTTCCGAACAGGTAAAAAAAGCTACTCAACTTCTTGACAGATGGCAAGTTTTAGGTTGTATAGATTCCTGAACTATTTAGCATAAACAGTTTGATTTCCGTACTCTGTAACTGTCAACTATCCACTGGTATATGTCTTCCTTGTCTTGTTTATTTGGCAGTTTTCTGCTGTGAGATTTTCCGACTGTCGCCCTGCGCCCACGGGCGATCGCGAGTGCGCGCGTGTTACAACCTAGGCTAAGGAACAAAATTGTGATCTCATGGAAATAGTGGTAACGCTGCTGCTGGGTTCGGCGCTGTTTGTCTGGGGAATGCGCGCAGGAAAGGCGTTAGTGCGATCGGGAGTGACGGCTAACGATCTGTTTAAGGGCCGAAACTCGATCGCCCTGCTGTTTTTGGGTTTTTACTTTGGCTTGCTGCTGCTGGCGTTAAATCTGCCTCAAATGCCTGTTTTGCCGATCGAGTGGCGATTCCATGGGATGCGAGTAACTTGGACTCTGCTGCGGGTGATGCTGATGGGAGTCTGCGGTATTGGGTTTACTGTAAGTTGGTTGACGGCGCGATCGCAAGTAATCGCAGTAATTTTAATTGGCTTGTTGGGATTGGGAGGATTTACCGGTGCTGAATCGTATTTTATGGCACCAATTTATGCTGATTTAATCGATAATTTGCAGCCAAACGGTGTATTTCGGCAAACATCTAGCAGCAGTTGTGCACCGGCGGCGCTAGCAACCGTGTTGAGGCGTTGGGGAATCGAGGCGACGGAATCGAGTGTAGCGCGTTTGGCCGGCACGAGTCGCTTGGGAACTTCGATGCCGCAGTTAATTGTAGCAGCAAGAGCTTTGGGTTTGAACGCAATAGAATTGAGGCCGACTTGGGAGCAAATGCAGCAAATTAATCGCCCTGGCGTGCTGGCGGTTTGGCTGTTTGACGGCCCTCGGAAGTTACCGCACGCCGTGGCTTTGCTGGGAATGAATGACAGTGTAGCAGCGATTGGAGATCCGGCGCGGGGCAGGATTTTCTATTTAGACAGGGCGACTTTTGCTTATGTTTGGCGCGAGGAGTACGTGCCGATTTTTCGTGCTACGGATATGTTGTTAAGTGACAAACAGGCTGTTGATTATTTGACTAAGTTAGGATATAATTCTGGGAATTTAAGAGCAGACATCGAGCGATTTCAAACAGACAAAAAAATGAAAGTCAGCGGCAAATTAGATAGAATGACTGAGTTAATGTTGAGCGGCCCTTTCTTGGAAGGAGTGCCGAGATTGGATGGAAAATAGTTATAAAAAATACCGCGCTCAAGTTTGTAGTGAGGACTTCAGTCCTCTTAAGTTTCTGAGGACTGAAATCCTCACTACAAACCCGGGCTTTTAGCGATATTTCCTAATATTATAAAGAGCGCTGAAGCGCAACTACGTACCTAATTTGTCTAACTACAATAAAACCACCCTGTTTTTTAAGGGGGGGGGTTAGGGGAATCGGTTTTCAGTTAAGCGTATTATATCATAGCATTCATCAAATATCTCACAAACAAATACCAGACCAACTATCAATTGACTGAGTAGATTTAACCACATTCATCCCCGCCTGCGCGAATCTTAAAAAAGCCGCATCTGCTTGTTCAGTAAAATCAACAACACCAGGAACAACCACCGGCGAAGTACAATCTTCCAACAAATAAACCTTCCTAGCCAACATAGAATCCCGCGCCACAATTTCAGTCAACAAATCATCAATCGTCCAAGCAACACAATGACTCTTCGCTTGTCCCGCAATAATTACCGCATCAAACTCTAACAACTTATCAATAAACCCAGCATTTTTATGAGCAATCGGATTTCCGTCGGCCCCATCTAAGACTTCCGGCTGCAAAACCGAATAGTTTTCAGTTAAGGGATTCCCACCTTTAATCTCAAAAAGTGCTTGACTGTGGCGCGCCATACTGTGAAAAAATATCGCTTCTTCCACCGCAGAAACCAGGGCGTGTCCAATCCCACCCAGCATCGAGTGATACGGCCAAATTGTCAAGGGAAATTTGCCATTGTCGCTGAGTTTCTGTACGTAGTGAAGGCAGTGTTTTTGTAGTTCCGCATAATTCCCACCCGCGATGCTATCGGCGACGGCTGGGTTGACTTTCCAAATTCCTTGCTGCACATCTTCCAGAGTAATTAATGTGGCGGCGGGAATGGGGTTTTCGCCTGCATCATCGATCCAAAATATGGGATGAAAAATTTGCATGGCGGTGTGCGTATCCATTGTCGGCGCAATCGTGGTAATTGCGTTTAAGTTGCGGTAGATGAATTCGCATAGGCGCAGGTTGTCATCAACAGCACCGCTACCGGAACGCCCGCCGACAAATAGTTCAAATTCCGGTACGCAAAATGTATTTTGGGCATCAATTATTAGCAAACAAATTCGCTTTTCGTCGCTAGCTGCTGGCTGAATACTATGTTTTAAAGCCCAATTATTAGCTTCATTCGCTCTTTCTTGATAGGGAACTCGCCAGATTTGACTGATTTTATGGGCATCGAAATATTCTGGAATTGGGAGTTGTGTTTTTGTGGTCATGGTTGATATGTTCAACAGTTGACAGTTGACAGTTGACAGTTGACAGTTTGAGAGCTACCTCTACCTAGAAGGAAGAGGATTGGAGTAATGAATATTCTGATTTTAATTTCTCCCTCAAGGGGAGAGGCTTTCAACCAATTCTTTCTGGTAAGTTAACAACTGCTATATAATGCTGGTATCTATTTATTTATCGGTCAATTATGGAGCCAGAAGCAAGTCAGATTTCTAGCAGCTATACTTTTAAAAGCAGATTGTTGTTTTTGTCGATCGCCCTTGCAGTCCCTCTGTTAATTGTAGCAACTAGATCCGCCTACGTTCAAGGACTGTTAAGAGCTGTTTTAATCCAAATCGAGCATTTAGGCGTCTGGGGCCCGATCGCCTTTATCGCTACCTACAACTTCGCTACGATACTATTTATACCTGGTTCCGTGCTGACCTTGGGAGGCGGCGTGCTGTTTGGGCTGTGGTGGGGCTCGATATACGTGTTAATCGCCGCCACTTTAGGGGCGACCTTTGCTTTTCTGATCGGGCGATACCTGTCGCGCGATCGCGTGGTAAAATATATGGAAGCTCACCCAAAGTTTCAAGCCCTCGATCGCGCCGTTGCTAAAGAAGGATTAAAAATAGTCTTTTTAACTCGTCTTTGTCCTTTATTTCCGTTCAATTTATTGAATTACGCTTTGGGGATTACTCAGGTTTCTTTGAAAGATTATGTATTAGGTTCCTCCGGCATGATTCCGGGAACCGTGATGTACGTTTACTCAGGTTCTTTGGTAGGAAATATTGCTGCTATATGTACGGTAAATCAGCCTGCAAATCCTCAAGCCGAACTTGTAAAATGGTTGATTAATATCATCAGTTTTACGGCTGCTGTCGCCGTCACCGTCTATATAACTAGGATTGCTCGCAAAGCTTTAGATGAAACTATTTAATTAGGAAGATTTGCTCATGTCGCAGTCAAAAGTCGATCGCGTAACAGTCCCCCCGATGGACGAATACAACCAAAAATTAGTCTCCTACTTGCATCCGCCGGATTGGGTAAACCCGCAGCCCGCTAGTAGCTACAACTTAGTAGTAATTGGCGCGGGCCCAGCCGGATTAATTGTGGCTGCGGGCGCCGCAGGTTTGGGTGCAAAAGTTGCTTTGATTGAAAAACATTTAATGGGCGGCGACTGTTTGAATGTCGGTTGTGTCCCGTCAAAAGCTTTAATTCGATCGGCCCGCGCTGTCGCCGATATTGGGGAAGCAAGTAAATTTGGGGTTAGCGTTCCTAACGGTACAGAAATTGATTTTTCAGCCGTAATGGCAAGATTGCGGCGGATTAGGGCGGGAATTAGCGATGTTGATTCTGTGGAACGCTACCAGCACACTTTAGGAGTCGATGTTTTCCTAGGTTCCGGTCGCTTTACTAGCAATTCTACCATAGAAGTTGCAGGTCAAACTCTTAAATTCAAAAAAGCAGTAATTACCACAGGCGCAAGGGCGCTAGAACCGCAAATTCCCGGTTTGAAGGAAGCTGGATATTTGACAAATGAAACTGTATTTAACCTCACAGAAAAACCTCAGCGTTTGGCGGTAATTGGCGGTGGGCCGATCGGCTGCGAATTAGCCCAATCTTTTCGGCGCCTGGGTTGCAAAGTCGTGTTGCTGCACAAAAATGCTCAGATTTTGGACAAGGAAGATGTCGATGCTGCTACCATTGTGCAGGAAGCTTTTGTCAGGGAAGATATTCAATTAATTTTAGACTCAAAAATAGAGCGCGTTGAACAAACAAATGCAGGCAAAGTAGTTTATTATCAATCTCAAGGTAAGGAAGCGTCGGTAACGGTAGATGAGATTATTGTCAGCGTAGGGCGATCGCCAAACGTGGAAGGATTGAACCTAGAAACTGTCGGCGTGGAGTACGATACAGAAAAAGGCGTCTTTGTCAACGACAATTTGCAAACAACCAATCCCCGCATTTACGCCGCCGGTGACATTTGTATGAAGGATAAATTTACCCATGCTGCTGATTTTGCCGCCAGAATGGTCATCCAAAACACCCTGTTTTTCGGACGCAAAAAGCTCAGCACTTTGACGATACCTTGGTGTACTTATACTAGCCCAGAGGTGGCGCGCGTCGGAATGGGCGAAGTTGAAGCCAAAGCCCAAGGAATTGATGTCGATACATTTTTAATTCCTTTCAATACAGTCGATAGAGCAATTATAGATGGTGAAGATGAAGGTTTTGTGAAAATTCACGTCAAGAAAGGCAGCGATAAAATATTAGGTGCAACTATTGTGGCGCGACACGCGGGAGATATGATTAGCGAGATTACTTTAGCAATGGTAAACAATATTGGTTTAGGAAAGATTGCTAGTGTCATTCATCCGTATCCGACGCAAGCGGAAGCAATTCGGAAAGCAGGAGATGCTTACAATCGCACTCGTTTGACTCCATTTGTGAAAAATTTGTTCAATAAATGGCTGGCTTGGACGCGGTAAAAAATGCCATTATAATTTACGCACAAATTGTATCTAATCTTGTGGGATGGGCTTCTAGCCCGTCCGAAACATAAAAGTTAAAGGTGAAACAAATTATGTATGTTGATGTTTCTTGTGGGATGGGCTTCTAGCCCGTCCCGAATATGCAATTTAAATGTGAAATAGCCTATTTTTCAGTTTCTGTTTCCGTTTCTATTTCAAAGGTAACACCTTCATACAAAAGCTCGATCGCCAATTCAAATTCAATGCTTGACAAAGTTACAATCTCTCCAGCACTATAAGAATAGTAAAGCCACATTTTACCCTCACCCCGACAGTAACGTTCAACGGAGATTTTTTCAGAATCAATCAAGATATACTCTTGTAAAGTCGGAATTTTCAGGTAAGCCGTGAATTTTTCATCCCGATCCTTACCACTTGTACCGGGCGAGAGAACTTCCACAATTAGTTTCGGATGTTGAATAAACTTGCGCGCATTCATATCTTCAGGATCGCAACTAACTATCACATCCGGGTAATAGTAACGGCTGCGAGGACTGACTTGCAATTTAACATCTGACACGTTCGCGCGACAACCTCTAGAACGCAGATGAGGGCGCACAGCCGTGTAAAAATTAAGTGCAAGATCGTTATGGGGAATTGTACCGCCAGTCATCGCAAAGACTTCGCCGTTGACATATTCGTAGCGAATGTCTTGTTGCGCTTCCCATTCGAGATATTCCTCGAAGGTCATCCTTGGGGGTTGTTGGGGAATAGCTATCATATTGACAGTTGACAGTTGACAGTTGACAGTTGACAGGTAAAATTTGGATTCAATCTTACTTCGATTGTAGCATCACGGCCAGGGCGATTTATCGCCCGAATCCATCCTTCGTTAAAAATCCCCTTCATCTACTTGAAATACAGTCAATCCCAACGATCGCCACATATCAACCACCTGCTGGCGATCGTCCAATACAAACTTAACATTATATTGCCCTGCAATCTGCTGCCGATAGATTTCCTCCTTCATAATCGCATCCTTCCTCATATCCCCAGTTTTCCGCATATAGAGACCTGCATAATTCACCTCGTATTGCCGCAACCATTGTTCAGTCTGAGGTTGACAGTCATCGGTTCTGCCCGATACTACGATAATATTAACGCTAGACTGCCACTTGCGGATGGTATCTAGGACAGGCTGATTCGGTAAATCGCGATCGCACTTTGAAGCATCAAAAGGATTTCTACCATTGAGAAGCGCTAATGTACCGTCCATATCTACAAGAATTGCATCCGGCAAATCCGGGTTATATTCCGGCGGCGCAACCGGAACCCGCACGTACTTATTGTACATCTTCATTATCACATCTTTACCCACCGAATTCAGCCTTTTCAAATCCCGTTTAATACACTCCTCCACCGGAACTTGCAGGAAAGAATCATTAACTTCAACGATGGCTTTACCCTTAACCAACTCTTTGATATGTTCGATATGCGGCCCGAAATTAGTATCGTCCACAATCACGTGCTTGCCACTTTCCAAAGCCATCAGAATAATCGTATCTCTCAACTGCACAATAAACTTTTCATTCGCCGGAGACCAATGAGAAGCGTGAGCCATTTCTCGAAGTAAATCTTTATTGCTACGCACCCATCTTGCAGGTTCAGACAGCAGCAATTCTCTCGCAAATAGAGATTTTCCAGAAGCAGGTAAGCCGACAAGTACAATAACTCTTTTCATAGTAATGGGTAATGGATAATTGGTAATTTGCAACTTAATTCTTTAGTCCGCGGAGGCGGACTTTGTTTGTGTAGTAGCGGTTTCAACCGCCGATTCTCTGCGAACCTCACAAACCTAAATTGATATAATCTAAACCCAATAACTCCTCTATCTTATGAATCGTAACATCGCGGAGAGCTTCTTTCACTCCCGCAACCCTGCGAGCCCGCAAAGAAAACAAAATCCCAGAATATGGCAAATGCTTCACAGCCAAGGCAAAATCTTTCTGAACTTCGATAGATTCGTGCTGTCTGTAAACCTCCTCGATTTCTTGAACTAACAATTCATATTTACTCTTAACTTTTTGATACAAGTCAATCCACTCGGGAAAATAAGCTAAAAACTCTTCTCCTTCATTAGTCAAAACAATTTCGATCATCCGCCGCGTCGAAAACCCTTCGCGAAGGTGGGAAATCGCCACATATTGCGGAGACTTAACCTTAACTCGGTTGAAGTTAGCATCGCAGATAATATACCCTTCTAAATCCATTGGATCTAAATGTTGAGCTGCTTCGATAACTTCTTTCCAGCTAGTTAAAGGATACGAATTGACTACTTTCCAGACATATCTGTTTGCCCAGAAAAGGGGATCTGTTTCTCGCAAGGTTTCAGTATTGCGAACCCCGTGCAGCACGATATCATTGTTTTTTTGCTGAACAACTATTCTATTATAAGGTGTCATCAACTCAAAGATAAAACACTCATCGGTTGCTTCCGGTAATTCATAGCCCAATTCTTTCCAGACTTTCCAAAACAGTTCGGCAAAGCTAAATCCAAAACCATTAACTTCACCCGCTGCATCGGGAGTGCCGCTAGATTGCACTCTCCATTCTCCCTGATAAAAATACAGTACAGTCAGAGAACCGTCTAACTTTTCATAAACTTTGGCGTGACTCCAATCAATCGCTGTGGCGTGGCCTTCCCCGTAATTAAAAAATTTGTCGTAGGGATAAGAAACTATTTCCCAGTTTTGAGATGAATCTAAAATAATACCTCGACACTGCTGGACTATTTTTTCGCCCAGCGGGGATTCTATCTGCGAGTATTTCAGGCAGACTAGATGAGGATATTGGCGGTGGCGGGTAACTTTGATATGATAAGTTTCGCACAAAGTTTCTAATCCGTGCTGGCGTAAATACTCTTGCAGTTCCACGTTTGACTCCTAAATTACTCGCCTTCTCTATTTTATCGGAAATTGCATATTTCCGTGCATTTGTAAAGAAAATTTAAACTTGCTTTTTTCCTGAATGCCTGTTGTGGCTTTTGTATTTGGGAGTTGTGTTGTAAATTAAGTGAACACGCTTGGGTGCCAAACTGGACTGTTTCGACATTGAGGACGAAAATAGTGAACAATAAATTATTACTTTTGGCGACTTCTGCGTGCGTATTGACTGCTTTAGTACCTGTATCACAAGTTTTCGGTGCGGGCAAGTTGCCGCAGATGCTGGCGGAAACAAAGCCTGTTGCTAAAGCTGATGCTGCCGTGCCTGTAAGTGAAATTTTGCCAAAGTTAAAAGGCAAAACGCAAGTACCTATTTTTATCCCCAGCTTGGTTCCTGTTTCGCAGAAACTTTACTATCGAACCCAAAGTAAACCCGACAGCTATATTGTTTCTATGGAGTTTACAGCAGATTGCAAAGGTACGGGCGCTTGCACTTTTGGGGAAATTAGAGGTCAAAAAGGTGGTGAGTTTTCTACTAAAATGGAAGGGGTAACTAAGACATTAAAAACTGTTCAACTTGCGGGCGGAGTGAAAGGAAATTTTCACGACGGTTGCGGGGCTTACTGTACGGCTAATCTTGAGTGGAAAACTCAGGGTTTTATGTATACTCTAGCCATTAGAAATGGAGGTGAAGCAAATTTAATTAAGATTGCAAATTCTGCTATTCAAGCTGGTAAACGCTAAGATAATTTGCGATTTTGTAGAGAAACGAAGCAATTTTAGTCCTGGCGATTGCTTCGTTCCTCGCAATGACAGAGAATATTATATATTTTGGGAGCCTTGAAACCAGTTAAGCTGGGGAAGCAAGAGAGAATGGTTGTGATGTCTACAGGGAAATCAGGATGAGGGGAAAAGGACTATTTTGGGCGATTTTTGCTGGTGTGGTGACTGCTTTGCCGATCGCACTTTTGACGCCCAACTCCGCGTTAGCACGTCCAGAAGTGTCTGTGACAGAAATTCGCTGGTTTAATTATACCTCCAAAGATGGCTGGCAATCCATCCAATTTATTGTGCCCGATCGCAATACTGCACAATCTACCAGCAGCCGCAAGCTGCGCCCCTACGACGTTCATCTTGCCAAGATGTTCGAGATTTCGCGTTTTTTGTGCGATCGCGATCGCACTTCTGAAGGTTACAATTGGTCTTACCAAGCCGAAAATGGCAACATTGACATGGGAATCTTCAAAATTAGCTGCGAGAAAGCCCGTTCCACCGCCATAACTTACGGATTAGGCAAACTCGAAAATACAGTCATTCGCCGCAACTTCGATCAAAAAGACGGCCGCCCTTCTCTTGCAGTTGTAAAATATTCAATTCCCACTCTGAACGTTGCTAAAAATAGAGTTTTACAGTGGAGAGATTATGTCCAAAAGTTTCCCCCAATCCCCAATAAGTCAGGTACAAATCAAGCTAAAACTCGTTTTCCTGTAAGTAACATTTTTGGGCAAATCAAAGGCAAAACACGAGTACCAGTTTTTCTGCCGAGTATGCTTCCTCTATCGGATACTCAGCAACTTGATTTTGATATCAAAGCTGGCTCCCACGGCTACATTGTTGGAATGTATTTCGGCAAAGGATGTCGCGGGGGAGCCTGTACTTTCGGCACAATTGAAGCGAAAAGAGATGAACCGATTTCGCCTCCTTCGCAATTGCCGAGAGATACTTACAGAAGTATTGAATTAGCAGGCGGAATGAAGGGAACTTATTTCAATAGTTGCGGTAATTACTGCATTGCTTCTGTTGAGTGGCAAAGGCTGGGGGTGTTGTATCGAGTAAGTCTCAAAAACGGACGGCAGTCAGATGTTGTTGCGATGGTAAATTCTGCACTTCAAGCAGGACAACGTTAATACTATTTTCGATTTTCGATTTTCGATTCCATTTGATGTACAATTTAATTGTACCTAAAAAACTAATAAGATGCCTGCGATTAGCGTTGAAGAAGCCAAGCAGAGTCTGCAAGATATCTTGGAAAAGGTGGCAAAAGGAGAAGAAGTGACAATCGTACAGGAGGGCAAAGTAGTAGCTCGTGTAGTCCCGCCCCTATCCAAGGAGCAGCGGTTAGCTAGGCGTAAAGCATTCCGAAACTCCATTAATGTCAAGGGCGAACCCCTGAGCGCAACAGTCATTAGGCTAAGGGAGGAAGCACGGTATTGATTTATATAGATACCAGCGTTCTTGTCCCCTTCTATTTACCAGAAGCTCTCAGCGATGCTGTTGATGAATTACTGAGGATTGAAGACAAACCTGCACTAAGTCAATTAGTTGAGGTGGAATTGTTTTCAGCAATTGCCCGCAAATTGCGAATGAGAGAAATTTCTGCTGAAGAGGCAAGACAAATAGTGCTCGATTTTCAAACTGACTTGGATGAAAATTTTTATACTCGCATCCCGTTAGAGCCCATTCATTACAATTTAGCTCGCGATTGGATTAGTCGCTTTGAAGTACCGTTGCGTACTTTAGATGCACTACATTTAGCAGTAGCAAGTTCTAATCAGTTGCTTTTGGTTACTGGCGATGAGGCTCTGGCTCGCAGTGCTCAGACTTTAGGAATTGAAGTTCAGTTATTGATTGCTGTAACTGAGAGCTAAAAGTTCGATCGCAATTACATCGCCCTTTTCCCCTCCTGTCTATATTTCTCTCTCCAAATCCCGCCACCTTTGAGCTAACTCTGCCGCCGGCTTCTACCGCGTTCATCCGCATTAACTCTAGGAAAATCATACATCCTCGGCTGCCTTTGGCTCGAAATGCCGATCGACTCAAGCCACCCAAGCCAACGCAAAATTGGAAACACCCTTAAAGCTCGCTGCTGCCGATCAATATCTGGTATTACTATTTTATCGCCCGAATTGTCCCAACCAGCAATTAAAGTCCCCACCTGCGGTACGCTAGATCAGGTGAATATACTGGCTCATTTCAAGCTATCCTGCGATCGATCTTATGTCCCCAACCACATCTGCCCCTTCCCGAACCGTCCGCATCGGTTCCCGCAAAAGCCAACTCGCCCTCGTTCAAACCCACTGGGTGCAAGCAGAATTACAGAAACGCTTCCCGCAACACACTTTTGAAGTCCACACCATGTCCACCCAAGGGGACATAATTCTTGATGTCGCCCTCGCTAAAATCGGCGACAAAGGACTTTTCACCAAAGAATTAGAAACGGGAATGCTGAACCGTGAAACGGACTTTGCCGTGCATTCCCTCAAAGATTTACCGACCAACTTACCCGAAGGTTTAATATTAGGATGTGTCACCGAACGGGAAAATCCCGCTGACGCCCTGGTAGTTCACTCCAAGCACAAAGACAAGCAACTTGACACCCTCCCCGAAGGTGCAGTAATCGGCACTTCTTCCCTCCGTAGGCTGGCTCAACTGCGGCACCATTTCCCTCATTTTGTATTCAAAGATATTCGCGGCAATCTCAATACTCGACTCGCTAAATTAGATGATGGCGGTTACGACGCGATTATTTTAGCAGTTGCCGGACTCGAAAGATTGGGAATGGGCGATCGCATCCACCAAGTTATCGATCCTGAAATCTCCCTCCACGCCGTCGGACAAGGTGCTTTGGGCATCGAATGCCGCGCCGGAGATCCAGAAATCCTGGAAGTTATTAAAGCTCTCGAACACTCCGAAACCGCCCAAAGATGTCATGCTGAACGCGCATTTCTGCGGGAATTAGAAGGCGGCTGTCAAGTACCCATTGGCGTCAATACCAATATAGAAAACGGTCAATTAACATTAACTGGAATGGTATCCAGTCTCGACGGCCAGCGATTCGTCAAAGATACTGTTTCCGGCGCAGCCGAGACTGCTGAAATGCTGGGAATAGACCTCGCTCACCGCCTGCGCGCCCAGGGAGCGAGTGTTATTTTAGAGGAAATCTTTGTCGAAGTTCAACGCGGTTCATAAATGCGATCGACATCTGTTTTTCACGGCTTTGAGACGCGATTTATCGCATTTGGTAAAATAAAAATAACTGGCGGTTCGCTTTTGTTTTGACAGGTACAATAGCAGTCTGATTGTAGATTTTAGATGGTGATTTTAAATAAAATTGCCAAATTCACAAATATCTGACTAATTTAGGATGCTCCGCAGGATCTTGAGAAGCCCGGTTTATGGATAGATACCTTGCTGTAATACCAATTTTTTATGAGGCCCCGTAGAATCTGATCCCCCCAGCCCCCTTAAAAAGGGGGAGCAAGAATTCAAAGTCCCCCTTTTTAAGGGGGATTTAGGGGGATCCGGATATGTGCAACTTCACATTAAATTGCTGTAAAGCCCAGGATTTTTCGTAGCAACTGGGTTTCTTTGCATCAGCCCTATCATTGTCAATATACAATCCAAAATCTCCAATCAAACATCGACAATAAATCAACAACCTATTTCAGGGAAATGCAAAATATGAGCGCTCAGGAAACTCAATTAAAGCTAGAATTGGCAAAAGTTCAGCAACTTTATCGCAAAATGCAGGCAGATCGGAAAGCTTTGCAGCAGCAATTGAAAGAGTTTAAAACTCAGACAGGAAACTTTTCCGATGTCGTCGAGCAAGTCTTGCCTTCCGTAGTTTCAGTTTACGTGATGGATTGGGATACAGGAGAAGAAATTTCTTCCGGGAGCGGCTTTTTTGTATCTCCTGACGTAATTGTCACTAACTATCACGTTATCGAAGATATTGCCGATGAAGATTACTTCTACGAGGAAGATGAAGTCGAACAGGTTTTAGTGGAAACTTACGACGGAAAGTTGAGAATGGCAGAGGTGGTATTTACAGGTAATGCGGAAGAGGATTTAGCATTGCTGTTGATTACTGGTTTTATCATCGATCCGGCGACAGGGGAACAAGTGGAGTCTCCCGAAGAATATCCTCCCCTAGAATTGTCTTTTGATGTCAAAGTGGGCGATCGGGTAATTGCTGTGGGCAATCCTATGGGACAGTTTGCTGCAACTGTAACTCAAGGTATTATTAGTGCAATTCGCGAACCGGAAGAGTATGAGGTGGGCGAGGATGATGAGGATGAGATTGCCGAGGTGAAGGTGTTGCAAACGGATGCGGCGATTAATCCGGGAAATTCGGGCGGCCCGTTGATTAATATGGCCGGTCAAGTTGTTGGGGTGAACACGTGGGGATTGGAAGATGCTGATACTATTAATTTGGCGATCGCCTCCGTTGCATTGGATGACTTCTTGGCTGGATTTGAAGAAACTTTTGAGGGTGAACCTGATGAGGAATAGTCGCTAGTTGTCGGTAATCTGTGATTCGGGCGATCGCACTTTTTGTGAAAAGATGTGAAAAGGGCGATCGCTGACTTCAGCATAATATACTGAGTATGAGTTAACAGGTAAACCCTTGAGTCCTTATAAACGCCGACAACGCTATAGGGTAATAAACTTGGTTTTTTGCGATAGAAACTCAGTCATCCAAATAGTCACTACTGGTCAAACAGTTCCATTAAAGCCAGTTAATGTGCCGCGAATTTCATACTTATTACCATAGCGCGTTTGTTCGCTTGGTGTTGCATCTAGAGGCAAAATTTGTTCTCTTAAGTCTTTTTCTAGTTGTCTTGGGTATAGTTGGCTTGTGCAAGAAATAAAGATTTATCATCTTGTAATAAAAACTTGAGCAAATACTGAGTTATTTTGGCCTCAGCAATAATGGTATCATCAGGTAGTTTCACTTACTTGATTTTGTAAGATTAGTATAGTCAATTTAAAATTATATATTATTTTCAGATTTTACAGGCCTGTAGGGGCGGGTTCGCCTAGATATTTGACACCCATCGACAAATTATCTAAACCCGCCCCAACCCAACCCAGAAATCAAAAATAAATTCAATTTAAAGTCAATCGGGGTTATTGATGGGGTCGGGCGGGTTTACAAAAATTATCTGTGGGTGACAGAATCGATCGGTTAACCCGCCCCTACAAATTTGAAATAATTACCAGTCAAACTCAAATTTGCACCTCCTTGGAGAATACTAATCAATTCATTTTGAGCCGAATCTTTGCGGTAAATTGCCGTACCAGTTTGGTTGGCTTGCGAGAAAGGAACTAACAGGTAATCATCCGCTTTACCCTGCAATTGAATACTATCTTCACTGGCATTAAAATCAGTAATCAGCGCGTAGTCACTATCGCCGTTATCGTAGTAAGTGTTATTGACATCTCCCAAGACGAAAATATCGCTCCCACCTCCACCAGTTAAAGTGTCAATTTCCTCAATTCCGGGGTTAATGGCATTGATGTCAACTCCCGTGAGGATATCATTACCATTGTCGCCTTTAAGTACATCATTGCCAAGTCCGCCGACAAGGGTATCATTGCCATCTCCACCTATTAGGATATCTTGCCCTTTTCCACCATCTAAGTAGTCATCATTGAGATTTCCCGATAACACATCTTGACCTGAATTGCCAAAGATTTTATCATTTCCTTGTTGACCGGAAATCGTGTCATCTGCTTGGGTTCCATTGATAATATCATCTTGAACCGTGCCTTGCAAACCATTATTCGGGTTAGCAAAACCGAAACCTCGACTACCAAAAACGGCATAACTCTTGCCGGGAGAATCTTGAAATAAACTGCCAGGTGCGCCAACGATTATATCGTCGATGCCATCGCCGTTAATATCTCCCCCACCGCTGACAGCAGTGCCAACTAAACCATCGGTTTCTACTCCATTTAAAACTAAGGCATTCTTACCGTTGGCTTGTCCTAAATTGAAATTAGCTGGAAATTCCTTTTTCCCAAAAATTACAAAGGTTTTGCCTGCATTGTTTTTGCTGTCAGAGTTGGCGCTGGAGGCTCCGATCAACAAGTCGTCAAACCCGTCTTTGTTGATATCTCCGGCATAGCTAAGGGCATTTCCGGCAGATGCTTCTGGATCGAAACCAGAAATTATAAAGCCGTTACTGCCGTTCAAGTCAGCCGGGTTGACAATGACAGGAAATGCTGCTTTTTTGCCAAAAATTACGTAGGTTTTGCCTGCGTTAATTCGATCGCCCACTGTCGCACCTGGAGCGCCAATTACCAGGTCTTTATTGCCGTCACCGTTAATATCTCCTGTAGCGGTAAGGGCAATTCCAGAACGTTCTTGGGGAGTGAGGCCGGCGATGACAAATCCGGTAGTTCCATTTAATTCTGGGACGTTGACGCTGCCAGTAAATCCGCCTTGCTGACCGAATATAACGTAAGTTTTGCCTGCATTAATGCCGCCGCTGGTGTTGCCACCATCTGCACCAATAATCAGGTCGGGGATGCCGTCGCCGTTGATATCGCCGCTGCTGGCAGTACCGCTAGAATTGCCGTCGATGCCGTTAATTACAAAGCCGTTATTGTTGTTAATTTCAGCTAGGTTTAAGTTAGGAGAAAAACCTGCGGTGCGGCCGTAGATGACGTAGCTTTTACCGGGTGTGCCGCCAAGGGGGCCGGGTGCGCTGATGAGTACGTCGTCAAGGCGATCGCCATTAATATCGCTAATTCCAGTGGCAAAGAGGCCGGCGTAGTCAAAGGTGTTGGTTCCTGTTACGGCAAAACCATTATTTCCGTTCAAATTAGCCAGGTTGAAGTTAGCAGGAAATCCTTTGTTTGTGCCGAAGACAATGTAAGTTTTTCCGGCATTGTTTTGACCGTTGACAGTGGCACCGAAGGCACCAATAATAAAGTCTTTGATGCCGTCGCCGTTGATATCGCCGGCACTGCTAACTGTTCCGCCGCTGAAACCTTCGGCATCGGTGCCGTTGAGGGTGAAACCATTTTGACCGTTGAGTTGGGAAAGGTTGAGGCTGGCGGGGAATTTTTGATTGCCAAAGATGACTTGACTTTTGCCTGCGGCATTGACGTTATTGGGATCGGCACCGAACGATCCGACTATGATATCGTCAATTTTGTCCCCGTTGATATCTCCGGTTTTGCTGACAGCAACTCCTGAAAAGTTACCTGCTTCTGTGCCGTTGAGGACGAAGCCGTTATTGCCGGAAAGGTTGTCAAGTTTGAGGCTGTTGATGTTGATATTAACGGTGGCGGCTTGGATTTGTTTGCCGTCTGTTAGGAGGTAGTTAAATTTATCAGTGCCGGTGAAGTCTGGGGGTGGGGTGTAGGTGAGTTGGTCGTCGCTTTTATCGTCTGGGGTGTTGTTATTGTCGAGGGTGATGATGCCTCCGGCAACTGATTTTGCGTTGAATTCTTTGATGGAGAGGGGGTCTTTTGCGGTGGTATCGTTGGCTAAGATATCTATTTTTGTGGCTGTGTTGACGGTGGTGGTGGAAAAGTCGCTGTTGGCGGTGAATGGAAGGGCGATCGCAAGTATGCTATCTGGATCGGGTGCGTTGAGTGCTTCCTCAAGAATGTCAGGATCGAAGTTAGTGAGTACGAGGTCGATGATAGCAGCTTCGCGGGTGGTGGGATTTTTGATGCGATCGCCTATTAGTTGTTCGGCTTTTGCAACATCGGCGGGGTTTAAGTCGGAGATTTTAACTTTCTGGCGGGGGTAATTTTGCAGGGTAAAGGTGTTGGTATTTTCACCCGGTTTGTAGTCGAATAGGGATTCTGCTTGACTGACTCGCCAGCTATCAGCATATTCGCCGTAAAGTTGCTGTTGGGAAACTGGTTCAGGAATTACAGTTCCGTCGCGTTTTGCTAGATCATCTTTGGGATTTTTGTTGAAGTTACCGAGTAGTCCTTTAACTTTGCCTTCGCGTTCATCGGTGAGGGAAACCTCGATATTGACGCGACTTCCTACACTTGCAACTAATTGATCGCCAGTGGGATAAACAATAGTATATTTGCTGCCTTCACGATAGATGCTGCCGTCTCCAATGGCAATTACATCATCGTTAGCAATTTGAGTTGGTTGACCATCGATTAAAAGTCCTTGATCTTTGTAAATTCCGATGCGTTTTCCACCCAAAACAGTTGCTACTGCGGTGTTGTCGGAGACATTGCTGCGAGGGTTGTTGTTAATGGGTTGTTGCCGAACTTGGATTTTTAGGTCGCCAGTGGTTGATTCTATTAAGGTGAATTCTCCGGCTGCTTGGAAGTCGTTATATTGTTTGTCGATGGTGACGATGCGAGGGTCATTGTAGGTTTTGCCACTTGTGCCTTTGTCATCATCAATAATAGTGCCCGTTGCATTAACTGTATTCACACACTCTCCCAAGCACGTACCATCCTGTTTTTTCAGAGAAAGCTTGAATGTTTCTGTCTCTTCCCGCTTCCTATCTCCAATGATTGGCACTAGAATAATGCCACCCTGTCCTGCTGGGATACTTAACTGACCTTTTGTTTCTTTATAGTCACTTCCGGCTTTTGCTGCACCATTAGCAGTGCTATAATCGATTTTTAGTGAGGTATTTGGATCTCCGCTATGCTTCACATCAAACGCAGCGTAACCCGTTGTATCTGGTTTTGATACTTCCTTGGGAACTTCAATTGTACTTCCTGTAATAATCAAATTGGGATCGGCAATGTTGTTGTGAAAAGCAATGAAGTTGTAGGCATTTGGAGAACCATCTCCCAAAGTTTCGAGAGCAATTCGACTCAATATATCTCCTGTTGGCCCTGTGAAAACCTCCACAGTGCGTTTTTGCCACTCGTAGTATTTACCACCAAAAATGAAATAGGCTTTTCCTTCCCGTGCTGTGCCTGGATCATTCCCCTCAGTTAAACTTACATCTGAAAGGGAAATAGGTGAGCAATCCTTTTTCTTTTCGGGGTAAACACCAGAATCAGCAGGATCGAGCAAATCTTTAATTTTTTGTTGAGCGAGATTAAAAGACTCCCTTACTACATCATTTTGCTCTGGGCTCCTATTTAAAGTTCTCTCCGCAGTGTCGGGATCGAGCTTTTCAATACCGTCGGGATCATCAATATAGTTGGTTATGGCATGAGATTCTACATCAAAATATTCATCAGCACCTTTGTCAAAGATATTTTGTTCTTGCGGCTTTTTTGATGATGGATATTTTGATATGTTGTCAGGCTGTGGACCTTGTATGTCAGGAACAGGTAGAGGAAGCTTTAACACACCATTGATAATCCCGCTGAGTGCTGCTTTAGTTAACGCTTTATTAGACCCATTTGAAATATCATCGCTACGAACCAGAGAACTAACTTTTTCCCCTGAAACTCGACTATAATTTGTAAAAGGGGAAATAGCTAAAATTTTTGTTCTTTCTCGAATTTCTGGGGAAAGATTTTCAGCAATTTGTTCTGCAAAGAAATTGCCTTGAGAATGGGCAATAATCAAATACTTAGGGCGCGGTGTATCACAACAATTTTCTAGAGCTTTTTCTTTATTCTTCTGTTCAAGTTCCTCGATTTTACCAACGAAATAACTTTTATATTTCTCTCCCTCCTCATCTGAAAATGGAAAAAGTGCTTGAATATAGGATTGAACAATATCTCCGCCACCACCTTTTAATAAAAAATCAGCTCCTGTAGCTAGGACTTTCGCTGGCAAACTACCGGATTGATTTGCTAGTTTTTTCAATGTCTCATTGTCTACCCCGGATTTATTATGTTTTTGTTCTTCTTTTGGGAGTAGCGATTCGCCATAACCAGCTTTATCAAGGAGATTTTTAATTGCTGGCAAGTCTTTCGTATAGTAGTCTTCCTCTGGGACTCTAAGTCCATTGATATAAAATGTGTACACTGGAGCTTTCTTATCAGAGGAGTTACCACAGTCATCTGATGCAGTATTATTAGAATCTGTTGCCTGCTCGATCGCCCTCAATTCCCCATCCAAAACAACGATCGCCGAATCATCCTCACCCTTCAACCCCGCCAATTCCCCCTGACTCAACATCTTACCTTGAACCAAATCCGAAAAAATCTCCCCCTCATCCCCGATCGCATCTACACTATTAATCTGCGAATCAACAAAATGCCCAAACTCTTCCAGCAAAACACCCGCAACAGCCGTAACATTCCCCGCATTTTTGGCAAGGAATTCCCGCGACAGATAAATCTTCCCAGTCGCAGCCGCAAACGCACCCAAAGCACCATTAATCTCAGCTTCGGAACGAATTTCAATCTCTGGAAATTCGCTAAAATCTCCCTGTGCCCAAGCTGATGCTAACTTGACTGCTTTCTCAACATCAAAGCTGTTGCCGAATGCTACCTGCATCTTCGCCAGAAAATCTGGAGTTGTCGCCAAAATGCTGAGGGAATTCTGCGCGATGCCTGCGGCTGTCTGCGCGATCGCACTTCCCATAATCAAAGCGCGATCCTCGACACTCGTACCCACTTCAGTACCGAAAAACTCATCATCTGTTAGCCATTTCATAATCCGATCTCCTCAAAAAAACTATTTGTTTGCCAAAAAACAAAAAGCCGGAGAAGCGGCGATCGCACATAATGCGAAATCACCACTTCCCCAGCCCACCGCTGAGCCTCTCGTCAGTCTCGAACTAGGTTTTGTGTTTATTTAGATGATTCAAACTTTAACGCTGACAGCTCTCTCAGCCTTGCAGCGTAGATGCACTTTTGCTTTATGCACCTTAAATTGATAAGGTACACCATCTTAGTCGATTTGTCAATATCCTACATCGCACTTACTTCCTCGAACTCCACTTACTAACTTCTTCATCGTCAATAAAGAACTTATAATAAGTCGAACCCTTGACAATTACCCGAATCGCATTGGTCTTTTCCCTTTCACTTTCAATTGTCACCTTCCCAAACCCAGTTTCTTGCCAAGTTTCCTCCAGAATCTTCTCAACCTGGTCAAAAACTTGTTTAACAGTATGTCTTTGAACGTTGTGCGATGATGACATATTTGGTTCCACCTTCTGAGTTGACTTAGATTTACTATTGCTGTCGCCTGCTTTCCGATCGCGATCGCCTGCTGCATCCTTTGATACCAATCTCATAGCTTTTTACTCCCTAAATTTCAGCCTCTATATAGATTTCGGAAATAGCCCTATGTTTTTACGCATAGTTCCAGCTTTTGTAACAATCATTTACACGATCGCTCCCAGTGTCGCAGACGATGACGCACAGCATCGCACAACAATTAGCAGCCTTGCATCCGCACAATTCCCATCCGCCAGAAACTCCATACTTCTTACCTCCAAAATGGTGTTTGCAAAAATTTAATTATTGAATAACTTTTTAACCCGTAACTCAGTGTAAAATCAATACACATTCAAAACTCACAATTGTGCAGTCACACGCAGCAGTCACCAACCTCTGACATTTCGCTGCCCTACGCGATCGCACTTAGGAAATCCGACTTTTTTAAACATCCCAGGGGTTCACACCCCTAAGATCGCACTGACCTAGGCAAACCACCCATGAATCAAGCAGAATTTATCAGTATTTACAACAAATTAGGCAACAAATGCCGACAAGTTTTACAGCAAAAACTAGCTGGAACACCCAATAAACAAATCACCAAAATTATCCAAATTAAATCAGAAGCAACTGTACGCCAACATTTGACAACAGCATATCAAGCATTTGGCTTAGGAGACGACAAGCGCTCTAGCTGGTCAGATTTGCAGTCATTGTTTTTTCAATTCATGCCCGAATTAATCCCAACGAAACTAGAACCACAACCATTAAATTCTCGCTGGGTAGAACGAACTTCAGATATTACTAAACTCCAAAAATGGACATCAGAAAATTTCAAAATTTTGATAGTAGTAGGAGAAGGCGGCATCGGCAAAACTACCTTAGCACAGCAATACTTGGCCAGTTGCCAATTTGAAAAAATCTTAGATATGAAAATTGCCCTAACTCCCGAAAACTTGCGGAGTGCCGATTCATTTGTGCAGACTTGGCTGCAACAAGATTTTCAAGAAGATGCACCCAGAGATTTTAGCCTTAGTTTAAACTTACTAGAAAAAAAATTGCGTCTAATCAAAGTTGCAATTTTCATAGATAACTTAGAGCCTGCTTTACGCAACGGTATGTTTTTACCTGAATACCGCAATTATGTAGAATTGCTGCGGGTACTCAGCGATCCAAGAATCAAAGGAGTCACGCTGATCACCAGTAGAGAAAAATTAAAAGAACCTGACATCAGAGGTGTTCAAACTCACACTTTAACAGGCTTGAGTCCAGAAGCATGGCAACAATATTTTGAATATCCCAAAACTTCAGAAGATTTACAATCTCTGCAAGAAATGCACGCACTCTATAAAGGCAATGCTCTGGCAATGGAAGTGCTGTATAATGATATTCAAAATAATTATGATGGAGATATTGCCGAAGCTTGGCAACAAAACCGCCAAGAATTACAGCAGCTAGATCCATTTTCGTTTCTTATCAACAATCAATTAAATCGCCTCAATGCTCACTCTCATCAAGCTTACCGTTTGCTATGTCGTTTGGGAGCTTGTCGGTATCAAGAAATTGAATGGTTGCCAGATACTTGCATCAAAGCTTTGCTGTGGGATGTGACACCAGCAGAACAATTGAAAGTAACGCGGCGGTTGTGTGACTATTCCTTGCTACAATTACATCGGGGTAAATACCGAATGCACCCAGCAATTCGGGCGGCGGGTTTGAATCAGTTGCAAAAGAGCAGCGAATGGGAGCAAACTCAAAGGGCGATCGCACAACATTGGTTTTCTAGTGTAGAACACATTCAATCCCCTCAATTAGGTTTGCAAGTTTTAGAAGCTTATTATCATTTCCGAGAAATTGAAGATTATGATTCAGCTTGGGATGTATTGTGCCGTCCTGCTATACCTATTTTACCAGAAGAATTATTTCTATATTTTTTATCTTGGGGATACATCAGCCAAACACTAGAATTAGCAGAAAAACTGGTAAATCGAGTTTCGCCTAACCGGGAGGCAAGTCTGTATCGCTGCATCGGTGACTGTCACGCCTATCTACTAGCGGATGGTTTTGAAGTAGCTTTAGAATATCACCGCCAAGCTCAATTTGCTGCTAAGCGTGAAGGCGATAAATGGACAGAATTTAACTCTTTTAGTGATATGGGTTTGTGCTATATTGCTGCTGGTGAATACGAGTTAGGATTAGCGATTTATCAGGCCAAACTTAATCTAGCTTTATCTCCTGTATCTCCTGCAATTCAATCTCGGCTAAATAGTTGCTATTGCGAAGTTGCTCTGTTGCACTCTTATTTAGGACAAGCGAGTGAGGCGAAAGCAGCATTGAAAGAAGCTACAAGACACTTGCAACAACCTTTAGAAAGTGTTCCGCCTTGGCAAGCTTGCTGGGATTTGAATATGGCTGGTTTAGCTCAAAAACATATTGGCGAGTACGAACAAGCTAAGCAAACTTTAGAGCAAGTTGTGGCGATCGCACAAAATTGCAACTTTACATCAGACATCGCCCGTGCCTGGTATATTTTAGGTGACGTTTTTCGAGAAAGTAATGATTTTTCAGCGTCTTTGAAATATCAAAACCAAGCTATTGAATTTTATACCAAAATTGGTGCTAAGTACGAATTAGGGATTAGCAATTATTACATTGGCTTGACATATCGCGACTTGGGACAGTTAGAAATAGCGGCAAAACATTGGCAAAAAGCTATTAAAATATTCGAGGCAATGAAAAGTCCTAAGCAAGTGAATAAAGTTCTCGATTGTCTAAAATAATTTGAGACTTGAGATTTAAAATTAACTCTAAAAAAGATTTGAAATTTGAGATTTGAGATTTACTCCACAGCCTGTACTGGCAGCTTTAACTAATACCTATTATGAAACATCTTGCCACCTATAGATTCTACGCGAGCATCTTTATGCACTGAGGCTAAGCCGTGTCCCGCGCGGGTAGCTTAAAGAAACCGGGTTTCTGGGTTAGGACTTACTCTTGTAGAGACACCGATTTATAACGTCTCGCCACACAGCAACTCAGATTTATACTTGTTTTTTGCACGGCACGTTAACATTGTGCCGCTACCCATTTAAACTTGATCTAGCCTAACTATCCCAAGGAACACAAAAAAATAATGCGAATTTTATTTGTATCCGCCGAAGCGGCACCCCTAGCCAAAGTGGGCGGTATGGGCGATGTCGTCGGCGCTTTGCCTAAATTTCTGCGCCGCATGGGTCACGATGTCCGCATCTTCATGCCCTACTACGGCTTCGTCCCCGACAAAATGGACGTTCCCAAAAAACCTGTTTGGAATGGGGCGGCCATGTTCCAAAGCTTCTCCGTCTTTGAAACTCTTTTGCCGGGAACCGATGTACCTTTATACTTATTGCAACATCCATCTTTCTTACCACGCCGGGTTTACGGCGGCGTAGATGAAGATTGGCGGTTCACTTTCTTTGCCAATGCTGCCGCTGAATTTGCCTGGAATCACTGGAAACCACAAATTATGCACTGTCACGACTGGCATACGGGGATGATACCTGTTTGGATGAAGCAAGACCCCGATATCAGCACAGTTTTTACTATTCACAATTTAGCTTATCAAGGGCCGTGGCGCTGGCGTTTGGATCAGATGACTTGGTGCCCTTGGTATATGCAAGGTCACAATACAATGGCTGCGGCTGTACAGTTTGCCGATCGCGTAAATACAGTTTCGCCCACCTACGCCGAACAAATCAAAACCCCAGCCTATGGGGAAACTTTGGAAGGTTTGCTATCTTTCCTCGGCGGCAAAGTATCAGGTATTTTGAACGGAATTGATACAGAATCTTACAACCCAGAAACTGACAAGTACCTCCACCAACAATTCAGTGTTGATACTATTGACAAGCGCCCAGTTAACAAAATTGCGCTGCAAGAAGAAGTCGGTTTGGAAGTGAATAAAAATGCCCTGTTAATCGGCATGGTGACGCGGCTAGTAGAACAGAAGGGATTGGATTTGATCATTCAAATGCTCGATCGCTTCATGGCCTATACCGACGCTCAGTTTATTGTACTCGGAACTGGCGATCGCTACTACGAAACCCAACTCTGGCAAATGACCGCCCGCTATCCCGGCCGAATGTCCACCCAATTACTCTACAACGACGCCCTCTCCCGCCGCATTTACGCAGGCTGCGACACCTTCCTGATGCCCAGCCGTTTCGAGCCCTGCGGCATCAGCCAAATGCTCGCCCTCCGCTACGGTTGCGTCCCAATGGTGCGCCGCACCGGCGGTTTAGTCGATACTGTATCTCACAACGACCCGATTAATGATACCGGCACAGGTTACTGTTTCGATCGCTACGAACCCCTCGACTTATTCACCTGCATGATCCGAACATGGGAAGGTTTCCGCTACAAAGATAAGTGGAAAGAACTGCAAAAGCGCGGCATGAAAGAAGATTTTGGCTGGGACATTTCTGCCAGAAAATATGTCAACTTGTACAGCGAAATTCTCGGCATCTCACCAGACGAAATCGCACCGGAACCGGAAACCGAATTAATCATTGGTAAAGGTTAATCTCTTTCTTTGTAGGGTGCGTCAGGCGTTATTGTCGCTTTAATGAGTAGGATATTTGCTGACGCACTCGAAAACGTGTCATTGCGAGGCACGAAGCAATCTCTCTTACCCTGCGATTGCTTCGTGCCTCGCAATGACATCATCTAAATTTCTATTCTTCCTTCTTCCTTCTTCCTTCTTCCTTCTTCCTTCTACTCAATTAATCAACAAATAAATCGAGAGGTAAATGACCGTAAGTCCCGCTAACTCCATCTTCCGAGGAAAATTGGCACGATACTAACACGCCCCGATAAGTTCCAGGATAGCCATCAACATAATATGAACCCTTCAAAGTATTGAACTTAATATAAACCGAACCACTAAATGCAGCAAAAGCACTTGGATCTAAAACAGCATCATATCCCAAAGCCTTCAAATAAGTTGCTAAAGCTGCAAAACCCTCATCCGTCGAAGTCGCGCAAACTCCAAGCATTTGGTAATCCGACAAACTTGCTACCAGCAAAATCGCTTCACGCAGCGCCTGTTTTTCCAGTGGCGATGCTACAGATTGCATATCCAGACAAGTAAAATCCTTGAGGATTTGCTGTGCTGCTTCTACAGTTAGGGTAGTCGGGTTGTGAGTAGACATCAATTGCTCTGATATTTCCAAAAAGTACGATCGACACTCGGGTACTCGTCAGTCGATTTTAGATTTTAGATTTTAGATTTTAGATTGACTCCATAGATGAATCTGGGAGATCCAACCAAAGTCTAAATTTGGGGAATCTTTACGACTCCTGTCAAGGGCTTGCATCCCTATCCAGGTGAGGTCAACGGATTTCTGCCATTGCAACCCTCGATCGACAGCCGTAACACTCGCGCCAGCCCCGATTATAACGCATTTTGGGTTCTCGGAAGCATTTTGGGCGATCGGCTTACGGCATCCACACTCTACCTAGATTCCAAAGAAATACCAAAAAAAATGTCAAGTTAGCTGAATTTGCCTCTATTAATGGTAGAGGTAAAAAGCACACAACTTGGTAAAGAAAGTATGAGCTTCGAGCAATTGTTAGAAAACATAAAATTCCTGGAAAATTTTCTTTTTAGACTGCTACACAAAGTCAAACTGATTTACTTATTGGTGATATTTGCCATCAGTATAGGTATTTCTGGCTGGACAGTAGAATCTAACTTCACCAGAATCCCTATAATCGGTTTTCACAACATTGTAGACACTCGCAATCCCGCCGACTTACCACCTCGGAGGCTCGCTTTTCCCACTAACTACACCAAACAAGACTTGTCAGTATTTTTAGAATATCTAATTAAAGAAAACTATTGGTTTTTATCATCTCAAGACTTGTACGTATACTTTATTGACAAGTCGCAGCCAATACCCGCTAAAAATCTCGGTCAAAAACCAATCATGATAACCTTTGACGACGGCTACAAAGGCGTTCATGAAAATGCACTTCCAATATTAGAAAAGTTGTCTGTAACCAACAAAGAAAAGGGTAAATTTGTGTTATTTGTCAACCCTCACTTTTTAGGTATTGATATGGGCAAAGATTTTTTAGCACACACTACTTGCAACGATTTAAGAGATGGATATCAAAAAGGTTTTTATGACATTCAGTCACACGGTTTTACTCACAAAGACTTAACTAAGGTGAGCGGAAAAGAATTAGAATTTGAAATTGCAAAATCTAAGTTAGAGTTGAGAAAATGTCTGGGGGATTTAGACAAAAATAAAGTTATCGGCGCTCACATCGCCTATCCCTACGGCGCATCAGACTCGGAAGTGGAAGATATTTTGCCTAAATATCATTTAAGTGGCTTTTTGTACAATGACCATTTATTTAGAGTAAACCGACTGGAAAATAACTACCGCATCTCTCGCATCACTGTCGATAAAAATACGTCGCCTACAGATTTAATTAGCGGGACTTAAACAAATTTTAAGCCCAAACAAGGCCTAAACTGGCTTTATAAGCCGAGAATACGTCCCAATTTTGGTTCAACCATTTCACAAATCT
>NZ_JAEQCE010000218.1:0-1396 GCF_020738665.1 Microcoleus sp. PH2017_08_TRC_O_A | reverse complement strand
TTAGGCATTCTTGAACTGCTGCTAATTTTGGACGCTCTAGAATGCCGTCTGACACCGCTGAATCAATACCTTGCTTGATTATTTTCGGAGGTATATCTAAGTTGATTACCGAGCTAAGGATTTCCCAATCAGCACGTTTTTTGCCACAATATTGCTCAATCGCTTCGATGACAATACTATCGACTATGTGAATTTTCTTTTTTGTGCTTCCGTCAAGCCAGTCGGCAACTTCGGATATTGCTGATTTAGCGTCATGCCATACCCCTGTAGTAATGCCAGTTGCAAGCAAGTCTCTCAGTAATGTCCAATGTTCTTTACTGTGTCGAGGTGGTTTTAGACTTGTTTGCAACTGCTTCCTAGTGGCAGCAAATTCATGCCAATTGCTAGGCTGCTCCCAAAAGTTTCTGATTTCCGCTGCGGGAACTGACCAATTAATAGCATCCAATTCTAGAGTGTTTTGCAAATCTTTAGTTTTTCTGGTCTCCTTGCTTTCGATTTGCCAAACGCTAGTAAATAATTTGGGGCAAAAAGTACGGAACTCAATGTTTTCACCTTTGCCATTGCTAATGAATTGCCTGTCGGTTTTCCGGTTGTAGCCATTTAGGAAGGCTGCCAAACAGTCGTTTGAATCAAACGTGTCAGAGTTAGTATTGTCAACCAGTAACAAGCAGTTTTTCTCGTAAGTCATTACTGTAGGGTCAACCCATCGTATTGCTATCGGCTCTTGACCGCTTAGTAATTCAATGGCTAACAACATTTGAGATTTACCGGAGCCGGAATCACCCAAAAGCTGGATTACGGGAACAATGCTGCATAGCGTGGATTGCATCATTGCGAAGCTTGCAAGTAGCTTGTATTCGGCTTCGTGTAAACCTGCGGTTACGAGCCTCAGATGCCTGGTAATTGCATCACCAAGGGTTTCGTCACTTTCTGTTTCAAAATAGTTGACTCCCGATTCTGTATCAGAATGAAGCTTTCGAGCAAAATCAATCATTTCTAATTGTCGATCATTCATTGTTTATTTCCCATCAATTTTACTGTTAGCTCAATTGCTAGTTTCGTACTAAGCCCGATGTCGCTGTCCGCATCAGCCCTTATTATCAAAGCTAATTCTCCCAATGTTTGCCACTCAAATAAGCAGCTAGTCTGAGCCTTTAAAAAAGCTAATCGTGCTTGCAGTTTTTCTGCTTCTGATTCAGCTTTTGTGTAAGCACCTTTGTTATTGCTAAATTGATTTGCTCCAGCAACAAGCTTAGTCTTGTCTTCTTCGGTCAAATAGTTAAGAGCCGGCAGTGGGGATAAACTAAAAATTTTATCTTTCATTGTGCCCGCCATCGCAGAAGATGCAGCAGTATTTTGGTCAATTAATTCCCAAAAGAATGGATTAATCCACGGC
>NZ_JAEQCE010000179.1:0-3585 GCF_020738665.1 Microcoleus sp. PH2017_08_TRC_O_A | reverse complement strand
CGGCCTCTGCATCTGTGGCAAGATTGTCTAATGAAATAGTTGTCTCTAATTCTGTATAAGTCCGAGCGCTTGTCGGTGAAACAACGGGCGGATTGTTGTTTGAGTTGGAGTTATTGAAATCATCGAGTAATTGCTGCCCCAAAGTTGTATTGCGCCACTCCCTGTTGGGGTTGATAAGCGTATCGAGACTGGGCGCGCTGCCTGTAGCGCCACTGATTTTAAAGATTACGTCATTGTAGTCGCCGTCTGTGGCAGAACCTGCCCACATATCTTCGAGGGCAAAAGCGTTGCCGTTCCCTGTAATGTCGGCTATTGGGAGCAGGTAAGATGTATTGTTGGGATTGGCAGATCCAATGGAGAGTAAAGGACGGTGTTCGGGGAATATGTCTCCCAGCCACGGGTGTTGGTAGGCTAGCTGCACGCCGCCGCTAGGTACGAGCATCACCGCGAAGCTGTCTCCCGGTGTCATGTTGAAGGTTTTGATGCCTTGATATTGTCCCGCACCGAAATCGGATTCGGACGGCATCGCACCGGTGAATTTTGCCCCTTCTGTAGAGTCGTGGATTACAACGTGTCCTAATGTTGAATTGGTTAGAACTCTCCTGGCTGCTTCGGCAGTGAATTCAGGAGTACCGGGGATGAATGCTTCCATGCCGGTTAGGCTGAAAATGCCTAATTCTCCCTCATAGTAACCGCCGTCAAATGTATAGTCAAACTTGACTAATCCTGTTGCGCCTACGATAAATGTGCCTGGTGTTTGCGAATTAGCTGTTACTGCAATTGAGAGCAAAGTTGCGGAGTTGCTGGTACGCTGTATCGCAGCAGGTTGACTTTCACTTATGCTGTCGGCAAATTGAGTGGGTTTTTCTACTAACAGCAATTCATCGCTTGGAGTTGCAGCGGATTTTGAAGGCAGCAATTCATCGCTTGGAGTTTCAACTGCTTCTGGTGTGAAGGTGACAGCGATGTCTTTAAGTGTATCGACAGCAGAGACGCCAGCTAAGAAGTCTGTTTCTGGAGACAATTGTTTGGCAACGCTTGAAGCGAGAAATTCTGTATTGCTGCTTAGCAATTGCCCGCCAACATCGCCAGTTATGGAGTCTGTTTGTTGTGGCTGTTGTTCGAGAATTCTGGGAATGGGCGAGTCTGTTTGCAGCAGAGATTGTTCGATTTGTTGGGAAGCGGTATCAATTACAATTGAGTCAGCTTCTGCTGTAGATTGTTCGATCCTTAAAGTTCCAACTGCATTGGTTTGGCTCCCTTCACCAGTTGCTGGTTTGGTAACATTCAAGTCGGTACCAACTGGCTGTTTTATAATTGGATTAACATCAACATTGATTGTAGAAGTATCTCCGTTTTCTAATGCTATTGTGGTTGTCGGAACCTCAGTGATTTCTGCTATTGTGGTTGTCGGAACCTCAGTAGTTTCCCTTGATGTTGTATTTGTTGGTATTGCGACAGGTGTGATTTCAGATGCACCAATTTTTGTGTTAGCGTTCGTTGGAAGAGTTAAAGGCTGAGCAGGGGAAAATGAGGGTTGTTTATCGGAGTTGTTTGTTGGGACAATCGCGAGATTTGCCGATGGTTTTTCCGCAGCTAATTTGTCTGAACTAACGGTAGTTTGAGATTTATCGTTTGAGTTAGTTGCACCCTTAACTGCAACATTTGGGGGTTGTTTGTCTGAGCCTAGCTTATCTGAAGGAACAGCAGTTTGAGATTCTTTGTCTGACTTGGTTTGATTGACAACTGCAACATTTGATGATTGTTGTTCATAAGGAGTGCTGCCGATTGAGGGAAAATTGGGACTAGCAATAATCGTTTTTGCTGAATCTGTTGTTGGAACTGACTCAGATATTTCTGATGAATTTGCACTTTTATTTGGTATTGTTGGCTCGGCAAAAGTCTGCTCAATCTTCTCTTGAGAGGGCTTAGTTGTCTCGGCAGTGCCAACACTAATAACGGTTGGGCTAGAAGGTGCTAGTTCTGTTTTTTCTTGCGGTTTTTCTTCTAAACCTGAAACAGCCGTAGGTTCTTTTATTTGCGTTGGGCTGCTGTCAGATATACCAATACTTGATGGTAATGATTCTGCTTTTGACGGTTCTTTGCTGCCTGAATTGTCTACTATTGATGCTGTCTGAGGTTTTTGGGCATCAACATCAGGTGTTAATTCTGTTTTATGCAATTTGGAAGTGTCAGAGCTGATTATTGATTCTGTCTTCGGTTTGCCTGCATCAGCACCTATTGGTTCTGTTTTTGGAGATGATTCCTTGTTTGATTCAGTAATTAGTGAGTCAGTTTTCGGCGATTCTTCAGACGTTGTGGCAATTACTGAGTCGGTTTTTGGCAAGTCTTTAGGCGGATTAGCAATTACCGAGTCGGTTTTTGAGGTGTCTTTGGGTGCCGTCTCAATTAGTGAGTCGGTTTTCGAGGTGTCTTCAGACGTTGTATCAATTACTGGATCGGTTTTCGAGGTGTCTTTGGGCTTTGTATCAATTACTGAATCAGTTTTCGAGGTGTCTTTGGGCTTCGTATCAATTACCGAGTCGGTTTTAGTCTCTGCTGTGGAAGCAGAACCCATCAATTTTTTAGCTAGCTCCGAGTGGCTGCTTTGCTGTTCAGAATTAATGAATCGACTCAGGGGTGCGATTTTGGATGTAGCGCCTGTTATTTTAAATATGATATCGTTGTAATCGCGGTCGCTGCCTTGACTTACCCCCATGTCTTCCATGACAAAGAGTTTTCCTTCTCCTGTAATGTCAGCAATTTGACCGATATTAAAGCCGTCGTTGGGGTTGGTTGTAAAGATTGAAAATAGGGGTCGTTTGTCGCCGGCAATTGTGGGATTGTCGTATACTTGCTGTACTGTGCCGTTGGGTACTAGGAGGAAACAAAAATCGTCTCCTGGTGTCATGGCAAATGTTTTTGTGCCGAGGTAGGCTCCTGAGTTGAAGTTTTCACCTGTGGGATTGGAGTAATACGCTCCTTCTGAATTGTCAGAAATTGCGATGTAACCGGATGGGGAGTTGCTTAAGGCGCGTCGGGCTGCTTCTTTGATAAATGCTTCGGAACCTGGAACAAATTTGTCCATTCCTCGTAGGCTGACGATGGCTAGCTGTCCTTGATACCAGCCTCCGTCGTATTTGTATTCTATGCTGACTTTACCTGTTTGCTCTACTTTGAAGGCGTTTAAGTCGAAGTTGGCATTTTGGTCGGTAATATTGTTCGGTATTGGTTTGGTTAGTTCTTCATTTTTGTTGGATGGTACGGTAACTGGTGGGGTTGGATTTGCTGAGCTGCTGTTTGAAGAACCGGGATTTGTGAGGCTATCTGCGGGTGATGTGTCGGCTGGTACGGTTTTTGATGGTAATAACTCTTGAGATTTAGCAGTTGCGGTGTCGCCGGTGAGCGGGTCTACTTTTTTATCTGTGTTTGAGCTTGAGTCTTTTTTAGGAGTGCTAGTTAGTAGGGAACTATCGTTATGGAGTGAGCAGGGCTATTTCATTCTAAACAGCTTCTTCAAAACGTCTAGACCATAGCCAGCGAGCCGTTGTGCCTGTGCCATATTTGTTTCTCCAGCTTCTCGAT
>NZ_JAEQCE010000024.1:0-64743 GCF_020738665.1 Microcoleus sp. PH2017_08_TRC_O_A | reverse complement strand
GCTTTAGCCCTCTTAGGTACGTAGTTGGGCTTTAGCCCTCTTAGGTACGTAGTTGGGCTTTAGCCCTCTTAGGTACGTAGTTGGGCTTTAGCCCTCTTATAGTGATTATAAAGCAAGCGAAGTCGCATCAAAAACTCCATTTACAAGTCATACCTCATCTTTCTGAGAAATGCTATAGTCTCGCAGGCAGAAACCAGTTTTTTTACAAAAACACTGGTTTATCGCCTTTAACAAGGGTAAAAAACCCGGTTTCTTTAGTCGGATTACATAATCCCTCTCCCCCTCTCCCCCTCTCCTCTGACTTCTAATCACCACCGATCGAACTCAAATTATTTCGCAAAGTTTGTTCCTGCCGCTTAACCGCCGCCAACAATTCTGCATTTTGCAAAATCACCCCCACTTGATTGTTAAAAATTTTCATATAGTTTTGATCGCTTTGGTCGAAACTTGCCCGAAAACGCTCCGGCACATTTTCCTTAGATAATTCAATCGATTTATCCTCGCCATCCGATTTAATTTTATTAATTAACTGCGTCACAGCAATCAACTCCCCGTCTGGATTCCAAACAGGCATACAAAGCAAACTGCAAGTCCGATATCCGGTTTTTTCGTCCGTCTTTTTAGAAGTTTCAGAACCCGGATAATCATAAAGATCGAACGGTATATTTAGAGGAACCCCCATCTGGGCCACTTGTCCCACATAACCTTGCCCGATCGCCACACGCAACTCCAATAAATTACCATCTGGCAAAATAATTTTTGTCCACAATTGATTAGCATCTCTATCAATTACCCAAAAACTGCTCCGATCGGCATTCATCAACTCTTTAGCAGATTCCATCACACGTTGCAGAATCGAATCAATTTCTAAGCTGCTTTGACTCACAGAACGAGTAGCCGCCATCAACGCAGCCGCAACTCTTTGTCCTCGGGCTGTTTTGTGAAAGGTACGGAAACTTTCTAAAATCATTTGAATCAAATTCGCATCTTCGGCAAACCGCTCTTCATCCAGTTTTGTAAACCCTTCCAAATCAATTTTTTCTGACAAAGACAAGCTGGAGCGATCGATTTTTTTGATTTTATTAATTAGCTGAATTACAGCTACTAAATTACCCTCGTTATTTAACAAAGGAAGTGTTAACATAGTATAAGTTCGATAGCCATTTTTGATATCTAATGCTTTTGCCGTTTCCGAACGCGGATCGTCATAAAAATCAAACGGAATATTAATACTTTGTTTCGTAGACGCCACATGACCGACAATTCCTTTATCTGCCGGAACGCGAATTTCTAGCGATCGATCGCCCTCAGCATCGGCTTCAGCAATAATCGACCAAAACTCATTTTTTTCTTCGTCTAACAGAAAAATGCTAGTGCGATCGGCATTCAAAGACTTACCCATTTTCAAAGTAATCGATCGCAAAGTAGCATCAAGAATATCATCAAAACCCTGACCGTCCATCACCTGATTTAGCATTGCCAGAGTTTGGCTGACCACATTTTGCGGGTGGTCTTCCGCCTGCTGTTTCATCGCCGCAAATTGTCTCGCATTGTGCAATGCCACCCCGACTTGAGTGTTAAAAATTTGCATATATTTTTGACTGTTAGCATCGAAGCTGTCTTGAAAGCATTCCGGTGCTTCCGGCCAAGTTTCCGGGTCATATTCTGGGAAATCTCCCGGTCTTCTTTTGTTAATTAATTGAGTGACAGCCACTAATTCACCGTCAGGACTGCAAACAGGCATACACAGCAAACTGCAAGTACGATATTTTGTTTTTTGGTCAGTTTGTTTCGCGGTTATTGATTCGGGATGTTCGTACAAATCGAAGGGAATATTTACAGGTTTGCCGCTGTCAGCAACTTGACCCGCAAAACCTTGTCCGACTTCGATCCGGAGTTCGCGAACCGAGCCATCTTCAAAGCGGATTTTTGTCCACAGTTGCCCTGTTTCGCGTTCTAACAGCCAAAGAGTGCTGCGATCGGCATTCATCAATCTTTTAGCAGCTTCCATCACTTTAGTGATAATTTCTTCCGAATCCAAGCTGCTTTGAGAAACCGATCGCGTTGCTTCCGTCAAAGCTTCCGAAGCTTGCAATCTTTGAGTTAACTTATAACAAGATTGACACCTTTCCAACAACCGCTGAATAGCTGGAACATACTCTCCAATCAAAGTGCGATCGACTTCTGTAAACCCTTCTATATCGACTTTATCAGAAAAAGTTCCTGCCGGATCGTGCTGTTGTTTTAACTTGTTGACCAACTGCACAAAAGCAAATATATCTCCCTTTTCATTTAACATAGGTGAGGTTAAATTGCTGTAAAGTCTGTAACCAGTCTTTTTATCTTGCTCTTCCACGACATCGGAATACCAATTTTCCGATAAATCGCTGGGAATGCTGACAGCTTTTTTATAAATAGTCACTCTGCCTGCTGTTGGATTGTTTGCCATAATTTGAATCTTTGTCGAACTGCTGTTTGTAGTTCTGGCAATAATCGACCAAAGTTCATTTTTATCTTTATCTATAAAAAATATGGTAATGCGATCGACACTCATCAATTCCCCTAGTTTAATAGTAATCGAACCCAAAATTTCATAGAGTACATCCTCAAAATCTCTGCCTTCCATACTGTTGAGCATAGATAGGACTTTGTGTTCTTGATGGGCAACTAATTGTTTAAAGTTTGGTTGGAGAGCAGCCAAAGCTTTTTTCGTCCAATTTCGATTAAATACAGAGGCATAAATTTTATTATAAATGCTTAAAATCCCCCCTCTTTTCACAACCAAACCAGACAATCGCAGTTCCATTTGTTCGAGGCTTTCATCAGCCGGAATTTTGGCTTCGCTACACGAATCAGAAGCAATTAAAATTTGCTGGTAAATTTTAAGCAAAGTCTCAGTACGCTGTCCGCTTCTGAGAATGCGATCGCGAATTGTTTTCAAATGTGGCGGTTCGTCTTGAACTTCCCAATTATCAATAATTTGCGTCTGGACTAAATTCTCCACCCAATCTGCGATTAAAGATTTATCCTGAGGAATTTTTGCCGGGAAATTTTCGGCTTGTTGCCAAATATAGTTGCAAATCTTTTGAGTTAAAAACGGCTGTCCTCCCGTCCAAATCAGTACATTTTCTACAACAGACTCAGGATAGCTAACTTTCCCTGCTAAACCTTGTACCAAAGGTTGAGCTTCGTGCAGTTTAAAGCCATACAATTCGACAGCGCGACCGAGATTAAAAGGCGTACAGTATTTATCTTGAATCAAGTCCGAAGGAGTCGCAACCCCCAGCAAAGCAAAAGTCAGGCGATCGAATTCATGGCAAGCACGAATGAAGGCAAAAAAGTCATCTGCCCGAAAATTCAAACTCAAGATACTGTCTATTTCATCAACAAAAATTACAATCTTACCCTGAATATTTTCCAGTAAAACTTGTTCAATAAACTCGCTCAAGCGCTGTACAGGTGGCAAAAATTCTCGCTCCCGCACCCACGATCTCAAATTCAAATCTAGCTTAAAACTGGTAACTAAACGTCTAATAACCCCCGCATACCACTGATCGGGATTGATATCTTGAGAACCGATTTTAGTTAGATCGATCGCCGCACAAGCAATACCTTCTGCTTGCAATTTGTGCATAGTTCGCACGCGCAAGCTAGTTTTACCCATCTGGCGAGAATTCAGCACATAACAAAACTCGCCATTTGTTAAGCCTTGATAAAGTTCAGAATCCGCTTGTCGCACTACATAAGTGGAAACATCTAGAGGCAAATGTCCACCAACTTTATAAGTATAGGCTGAGCTTTTTTCTTGATACATAACCTGTTTTCAATGAGTAGAATACACAGCCGATCGCCATTTGAGAGCCTAATTACCCTTCAATTTGTCCAGATTGACTTAAAAGACGCTGCAATGCTTCAAAAGCACGGCGCGCCAAATTGAGTTCAACAGTAACTTTTTCTCGCTGAAAAATCACGCGATCGCGAATTTCCAGCGCCGCCACCAAAACTTCATAATCCTCCCCATTCATCAAACCGTGAGCGAGGAATGTTTGAGCCAAAATAGGCGGTTCTTGAATTTCAAAATTAATCGAGTGGTGTTCAGCTACCATCCGCATCACTGATTCAGTAATAGATCCGATCGAACAGGTAGCAAGTTCAAAATTACCCTTTTCGATCATTTCTGATGCTTTTTTCATGTAAAAATGAATATCTTCTACATCTTTACAAGAATAGTCATACAAACTCGCGTTAGCCTCCTCCTCTAAATCTTTTTGCGTTTTTGACTCGTGAGAACGCGGTTTTAATGCTGCGATGACCGATTCTTTAACGGTGCAAATTATCGAGTCTATTTGCTGATTCGCAATAAACTTTTGCCAGTCATAATCCCTCGACTTTACTAAAACTTGATAACCTTGCTGGCGATATTTATCGGCAATTTCTGCAATTTCTGTTGCTTCTAATTTCTCTAGTGCTGCTATCATCGATTTAGCTCCATTGGCTCGGTTGGTAGGTCAATTTTAACATAGATAAATTCTTGGCCCGCAGCCAACGCTTCGGCTATCGAAGGAGATATTGCAGTGAAATCTTCTAATTCCTTAAGTTTGCGCCGTTTTACTGTGAGGTCGGTAACTTGCCTGTCATCAATGTAAACTAGAGAATTCATGGAATCTACAATCGGTTTAATGATGTTATCTAAATCTGATGTTTGAGTAATGCAATAATGAGTGATGATGACTTGAACTGGAGCGCTAGTAGCTTCCATTCCGATCGGCAAGGCTTCGGCAACCGTTTCGCGCACTTTGGCTTTCCATTCTTGAAGTAATTCTCGGTTATTTGTTTGTAGAGAAACTGGCGAACCAGTGACGATAAATTCAAAGGGAATCAAGATTTTTCACTCCTCTTGGTGATAATATTTTAATCGATCGCCCGAAATAACTCCCCGTTCACCGCAATCCCCTTTCCTGCAAAAGCGCCTGTGCCCAACCAACATCATCGTCCTTCAGTCGCGGCACAGGCTGCTGAGCATAGTCGATCGACAAATCAAATCCCGCTCTGTCATACACACCGCTGAACAAAGCTTGCAAATCCACCTGAAATTCTGTATCTCCCGGCTGCAATGGCAAGAAAAATGGTGGAATTTCTTCTCGTACCGTAAAAGCATACAATTGAGCTTTTGGACGGCGATTTGCCCTGCTAATTAAAATGCGATAATCCGTGTTAGTCCCGCCAGTTACAGGCATTTGTCTCCCGGCCCTGAGCAAGTCAATTTCTACTAAATGAGAGGCACTTCTTAACACTTCTTGTCGCTTGTTTTCATAGGCCTCTCGACCTTTCCCAGTGCGTTTGTTTTTCGGCGAAAGAATTTCTATGACTGTGATTACCCGATTTGTACCTACCTCTCGGAGTTCTAAATAGCCTTCCCTAGCTTCTTCCAATATTGGTACCGTAACTGTCATCGGTTCGGAATGGGGCAGCGTTGCAGTCATAACAGATTGGCTGGGGGTGGACGGGCGATCGAATACTGTCACGTCAGGAATTGCCAACAAATCGCTATCTTCGGCCTCGCTCAAATAAATCCGCTTTTCAATTGCCGCCCGGTATTTCGGGCGCAGCGCAGGCCCGATCGCATCGGCGATCGCCGTAATTAAGCGGTGATGAACTTCCGGCCAAAATTCAGGATTTTCTAAGTAAGGGTCTACCCCTGGAAATGGAGACGGCATTTTATTACCTCCCGCAAGAGTTTTGTAAGTTAGATGAATCTTAAATACATTTTAGTCGATCGCCAAAATACTGACGGTACAACTCAAAGCGCACAGTTACCTCATTTCCCCGCAACTGCACCAGCCCCAAACTGTGCAACTTAAACGCCAGCACAGATTCTAACTCTACAGGTTCATTAGCTGCTACTACCCTACTAAAAGCCACTGCTAACTCCTGATGTTCTTGCAAATTCCACAAATGACGGCGCAAATGATCGCCGTAAATTCCCGCTTCAGTAGGAGCAAGTTCTAAAAGTTCATCTAAACTTTCCTCTAAATCTTTTTGTTCTTTGGCAGAACCTGAAAATCGGCGATTGAAAAGAGCAAATTCTTGAGCAATGTGATATAAAGCTACGCGCACCAAATACGGATGACCGCCCACAATATTCATCAATTTTTCCACCATATTTATTTGCCAATTCAGCCCGTGCCTTCTCGCTAAATCAGCCACTTGTTCGGCGCTAAACTCGGACAATTCTATTGGCAAACCCACATTAAAAGGCGATTGATTCACGTTCAGCGGAATGTAAACTTCTGTTGAATGCACCACTACCAAACGCAGTTTTGCCCACAGTTCGCTGTCGCTGTCGCCATATCCGGCTTCTTCATACCAGGCCCTTAGCAGCCCAAAAAAATCATCGGCAATTGTAGGATACTGAAAAACGCGATCGACCTCATCCAATCCCAACACCAGCGGTGCATTGTTTCCCGACAACAAACAATCTTCAAAATAAGCCGTACAATTATCTTTACTGCCGTAAGTATCAGTCCAATAATCGTCAATCTGGTGAGGCAACCGCAGCTTGCGCGTAATTTTGTTGCAGAACCACCTCAGCAGTGAATTGAGATTGGCAAATGACGCAGCATCTGCGTGTTGAAAACTCAGAGGAACAGTGCGATAGCCTTGTTCTTTTGCCTGATAAAGAATCCTCGCCATTAACGAAGTTTTGCCCATTTGTCTCGGTGCTTTTATCCTAATTAAAGTTCCCGGCTGCAAAAGTTCCTTGTAACACTGAGCTTCCCAGGGAACGCGATCGACATAAAAAGCCGAATCCAGCCTGACTTGTCCTTGGGGAATCTGCGGCTCTGCGGCGGGTGATGGAGGATTTGAAAGCGGCAGAGTCCGAGAAATGGTTACAGTCTGAGTCGCAGTTTTAAGGAAAGAATGCTCTGGCGCCAGCAGGTTTAAATTAACTATAAATCCTGCGGATATGTCATCTTCTGTATCTGTTTGCGATGTACCTGCTGGCTGTACTGTGCTTTCCCCAGCGACTGTTTCTAAAAGCATTTGGTTGATTTCTTGTAGCAGTAGTACCGTGTCAGCCGGCGATGTCCACTCGCGCTGCTGAGTATCGTTGATGTAGTTCCGCAAGTCATGGTTTAGCCGTATGCTGGGAGGATAATTGACTCGAATTGGCAACACGGCAGGCGCCGGATTTTGCCGTCTGTAGCGCAATTCTTTGATTTTCCGCAATTCTTCCATAACTATTTCACTAACTGCTGTTTCCCCGGACAGCAGCAATAAAAAATAGTCACACTGTTCTAATTGAAAGTCAATTTGAGAAAGCCAGTTTTTTGCTGATTCGCGATCGGGATAAACCGCCCCAATATTGGCAGCGAATACTTGGTGTCCCGTTGCATTTATGCCTTCGGCAAGCTCCAGTGCCAAACTCAGATCGGGTTCTTGGTTGCAATAGCTAATAAAAACTCGTTTTCCGTGATTTGTCCCATTTCTCGGTTCAGTCTGGGAAGGCTGTTTTAGATGTTCTGCCGATCGCATTTCCTGCCGCGCGATCGATCGAGCTATGGCTCCTCGCACGTTCTTTTTTGTAACTTTCTCTCCCAAGATACTTGACAGCTTCTGCCATAGCTTGTATCCTACATCTTTTTCGACATATTCCGGGTTTAATGGGTAAATCTGTTCATAGGTTTGTCCTTGCCAAGTCCCGATAAAAACCTGCCTTTCCAAATCGTTGAGGTGTTTGCCAGTTTTGAGGTGAACTGAGTTTTCTATAAATTCTAAAGCTTCTTTAATATTCATTTTTTTACTAAGGTATTTCGATTGTAGATTGGAGATTGTAGATTTGGGAATCACTGATGGCTATCAGGGTTGGGAGCTTGCCTGCTGTAGGTTCGTTTTAGGAAAAAAGTCCCACACTTCCTTGATAGCAAGAATTTTTATAAATTGTATAGCCTCGCGGGTCAACATTCAAGCCAGCAGCCGAGCTGAGGGCTTGCACGGCAAATTCCGAGTCGAGTTAGCTGCTCCTTCGCTTTCCTGAGGTTTTATGAGTTTTTATGAGGTATTGCGGTAGCTCCCCAATCAGCGGGAAATTGCTGAGGCGCAAAAACTGTCAAACTTATGAGCTTTTCTGGTTGCGATCGCCAATTGCGATCGGTGACAATAAAAACCAACAGCCAGTCGATCGATTTTAGATTTTAGATTTTAGATTTTAGATTGACTGCACAAATGACTTCTTGGAAAAAAAAATACTCCTCTGACAGACTAATTGCAAATATGCAATAGTTCGCAATCACCCGCCATCAAGGTAACTACAAATGTTGAACCCCACCACAGTCATCATCAGTTCCTTAACTGAAAGCTTAAAAGCCGGATACCGAAACACTTACGGGAACATTAAATCTGACAGCGCCAGACTTATCGAACAGGTTGTCAGCCTAGCTTTAGAAAACATTGCCAGCAGCGACGCTCTTTATCACAACGTCGAACATACAGTTCTTGTCACCTTAGTAGGGCAAGAAATATTGCGCGGTAAATACCTGAGCGAAGGAAACATCTCCCCAGAAAATTGGCTGGAGGCGATCGTTTCTTGGCTGTGTCACGATATCGGTTACGTCAAAGGAATCTGCCCTCAAGATCAACAAAGCCAAAGATTGTATGCGACAGGCACTGACAACAATACAATTTATCTAGAATCGGGTACAACTGATGCTAGCTTAACTCCCTATCATATAGACAGGGGTAAAATGTTCGTACAAGAACATTTTTTCGGTCACGATTTGATTGATTCGGAGGCTATTATGCGTAATATTGAATTGACTCGCTTCCCCGTACCGAACGACGAAGAACACTCTTGTACTGGCAATTATCCCGGCTTAGTGCGGGCAGCAGATTTGCTCGGTCAACTCAGCGACCCCCGCTACTTACAAAAAATACCGGCGCTGTTTTATGAATTTGAAGAAATAGGTAGTAATAAAAATCTAGGCTACTGCCATCCGGCAGATTTGCGATCGGGCTATCCCAAGTTTTTTTGGAATGTTGTATATCCCTACATTCAAGAAGGATTGCAGCATTTGAAAATGACTGCTGGGGGTCAAGAAATAATTGCCAATCTTTACGGAAATGTGTTAACAGTAGAGAAAGAAATTGCCTCTTGTGCTGCAACTTCGGCGGTAAAATCTACGCCAAAGTTACTGGCTGATGTTCGCGGGTTTCAATTTCTGAATTTCCAGCGGTTTCGGGGATTGCCTGACAGTTTTAGTCAGAGGAATAAAAAAAACATGAAAAGTTTGTTTGTAATTGGCAATGGGTAATTGGGCATGGGGCATGGGGCATGGGGCATGGGGCATGGGGCATTGGCCTTCCCAGGGCATTGGGGATTGGGCATTGGGCATTGGCCTTCCCAGCGCATTGGGCATTGCGGATTGGAATTGGTAATTAGTAATTGCTTCCAATGACTGTCAACTGCCAATGTCAACTGTCAACTGTCAACTGTCAACTGTCAACTGTCAACTGTCAACTGTCAACTGTCAACTGTCAACTGTCAACTGTCAACTGTCAACTGTCAACTAACTTAAGGTTTTTCCGTCTGCTGCAAATGTCGCCAAATTGCTTGATAACATACGTGCCAAAAATACATAGCCAAATTCAGAAGAGCTAATAACTTAGTGCCATCTTCTAACATAGCGTGTGCTCCTAGACTACGAGTGTCTATAATATCCTCAAACCGCGAGATAGCAAATAAGAGGAATGCGGCGATTAAGGGCAGGTAAGGAGTGGTTTTGATGTATCGCCAAAATTTAATTCCGTAAAGGAAAACGCCACTACCATAACACAAATAAATTAATTTCTTAGATATTCCCAACTGAGAAAGAATCAAAGTCATCCGAAACCTGTCATCCAAGAAAAAGACTCCCAGCAGTAAAGCGCTAAAAAAGAAGAATATTGCCGATCGACTGCGGGGGTCTTTTTGGCGCAGGAGTCCGAATGTAAATGCACAAATTGCGACTGGGATGCACCAGAGGACTTCGGAAATTCCGGTGAGGAGGCCTTCGTAAGGGAACCAGAAGTTAAAAGGATCGCTAAAGAGGCGTTCAACTCCGTCTCCCTGGTTGTTGAGTTTGGCATATAGGCTCAGCCCGCCTAAAATCAAGACAGTCAGAGTGTTGAAAATAACTAAAAATGGTACAGTAAAAAAGTGTTTCTTGAGCTTTTCTAAAAGATTTGAAAAGTTGGGAATTTTATCGAATAAAGGCAGATGCTTCATATGGTTTTTCCCAGGTATAGAGTTTGTGAGACTATTTTATATTTTTAATTTTAGATTGGCAATGATATCATGTCCGATCTATTGACCCCAATAAGTAAGGCTTGTAGTGCGGACTGAAGTCCGCTCAATATTGCGGACTGAAGTCCGCACTACAAACAGTTGTTCTCCTTTTTCATCGGCAGCCAAACGACGAATGTAGTGCCGCTATCGGTTGGATATAAATGAGCTGCACTAGATGGCAGCCATTCCGGATTTACTGGGGAAAATACTTGGATTTCTCCTTGCATTTGGCGGACTAAATCGCGGGCGATCGCCAAACCCAATCCTGTGCCGGGAATTTCTGTCTGGGCTTTTTCTCCCCGGTAGTGTCGCTCAAATAAATGCTCTAAATCCTGGGGGGGAATGCCGGAACCTGTGTCGCTGACTGCAACTGCTATGGCAGGTAAGGGGCGGTGGTTCGCTTCGTAGCTTACTTTAATATAAATTTGGCGGCCGGCGGGGGTATATTTCAAAGCATTGTCAATTAGGTTGCTCAAAACTTCGCGCAAAGCTCGATCGCTCGCCGAGACTGGTGGCAAATCCGCCGGAATGTCGGCTAACAATGACAGATGCCTTTCCGATGCGATCGCCATAGCGGAAATTAACAGCGGTTTTAAGACTTCTGGCACTGCACAGGATTCGTCCAAATTGGCCGCAGGCGACAGCGACAGAGGAGAATGCTGGATTAATTCGATATTGGATGTTGCTGTTTCTGAAGTGCCTGATGGGAGTCTGAGATTTGCTTCGCCGGTGTCTACTGTGCGATCGAACTGGCCGAGCAATTCAGAGAGCCGATCGCTCTCTCGGACAATACTATAAGCCACATTGCGATTTTTGTCTTCTGGTACCAGCCTGCGCGCTAACAGTTTGCCAAAAGTTCGCAACGCTGTCAGCGGACTCTTGAACTGGTGCAGCAAGTTGTGCATCGTGTCATAAACCTGAGCCTGGATTTGCCGGGAAGATCCCAATTCCTGATGCATCCACTGCGATCGCTGGTCTAAAATGCACGCTAGGGCCAAAGTGCGAGCAATTTGTTGGATCTGAGCCTCCTCTCGATCGTTCCAAGCCCTGTCTTCCCTACCGCTGACCAGGAGTCCCAGGACAGCGTCCTCGTGTATCAGAGGCGTCACTATTTGCCTCCGTTGCTGCCACACATTCCCCGGGCCTTGGCACTGATTGGAACTGTTTTCAAAACCCGGCAGTGGCTCGGGTGCGATCGCCCCCACGGTTGATGCTTCCACAGCCAAAGCCGGCGCAGCCAGCCGCCGTGGCATTGGTTTCACTGTCGAGCTTGAAGCCGGTTCGAGCCTCAACTCCTGATTTTCTGGTTCGACTGAGGTTTCTGGGTAAACTGCGATCGGCACTAACTTTGCCTCGCTGCCTTCTACCAGCTCTTGTGTCAGGTATACTGCGCTGAATGTCGCACCCAAACTGACTGCGATCGCCACCTGCGATCGACAAAGCTTGACAAATTCTGAACTGGCTGGCATTAACATGAGTGCCACATTAAGATATTTTACGGAATTTTAACTAAATTACAACTGCTCAGCCCCCGATTACAGATTGGAGACTCCTAAATTTCTAGTATGTGGGCTTTGATGGCAGGCTGCTCGGTTCCCAGGATTCAGCTTTCACAAACACAATTGCTTTAAAGCCCCGCCTGCATAGCTTCCCCAGAGTCCCAAGCTTGGCTGCTGCCGGAAGTTGCGGCCCACCTTACCACAACCGCTGCACTTTTGTCGATCGGCACGAATGTTAAGATTATGTCGATATATTAAAAACAGTTGAAGTTTAGAGCTAGAACAGATATACTGGCCTCGGATTTGGTAGCTATCATTACCTAAAAATTGGATAAAAAGCCACGCCCGATCGGGACAGCTTAGATGATTGAATCATATATTGTTGATTCGCCAGATGTAAAAATCCGGTCTCAACTCTATAATCCAAAAAATCTGAGATAGGTTGGGACATCAACCTAGGATACTCGGCAATATCAGACAAGCTGTGCTTGAGAAAAGCTGTTTGAATCCACAATCCCCATGTCTTTAGGGCTGGGGAGTATGTCAAAACCTGACTGCTCATACTGTCTGCTCACACTGTCTGCTCACAGAGGAGGTAAAGAAATTGGCCAGGAGACGCAAGCGCAAAAGTCGCCGCCGACAAGAAGGACGGAGAATTTTAGAGTGTGTGCCTCAATATAGCATCGAGAGCGGCGAAGATAAACCCGTAACAGCGGCTCGCAAGTTCATCCATGCCGAAGGCATTGCTCCCCCAGCTTTACTGTTGGTCAAGCGTAACGAGCATACCACCGACAGATACTTCTGGGCTGAAAAAGGTTTGTTCGGAGCCCAATACGTAGAAGAGAACCATTTCTTGTTTCCCAGCTTAAAGGTGATGCTGGAAGCAACCGCAGAAAAAATTCCTGCGGTGTCCGCCAGTCGCGCATAGATCGAAATGTTTAGCTCAAAACATTGACAGCAATGTTTTTCTAGCTCTTTTAACAAAAGCGCGAGAGTTCTCATTGTCTGGAGAGTGCCAACTGAAATTTACGCGAAAAATCCTTGGGAAGTTAAGGTATAAGGAGCCATCGCAACAGGATAGATCGTCAAGAAAGGGCGATCGGCACAATTGGCACTCTCAGGATAATGGTTTTTTTTGACTCTGCCCAAAAACGAATACAAGCCCGGAATCGAGTCGCGAACCACTCCAAATTTTAGACGAAAATTAAAGCTCCCAGATTCATCTGTAGAATAAATCTCAAATCTAAAATCTCACAATCTAAAATCGTTTGACCGTGCCAGATACATTTAACCCAGCAAATCCAAGACTAAGCCCGAATTAGCTGTGTATGGCAAGACGCGTGAAAGCTGCAAGCTCTCCCGTCAAGGAGGTATCTCTCAAAGCTTTCAACAAGATATTGAAAGCGCCATTTAAATCTCTGTTCACACTTTGAACAGGTTTGTGATGTGTATTATTCGGTTATGTCTACTACAAAACTGCCATATTTAACAGCTTGATGCTTCAACATTTGCTGAAAACGATAATGACTCAAAGTGACCATCGCCCTAGCTGTTTTAATCGCTAGAGCGTTTTTTATTCCCGCCCTACACTACCAGCTTTTACCCAATTATTCAATAAGTTTCTAGAAAATCATTTACTTTGCATCAACAGTCGATCGAACTTTCGGGCCAACTAGAGAACTGCCAGCAGCAATCCTTTTGTCGGCTCGAAGTCGAAGCACGGCATCTAGCATATCAAAAAAACGTTCCGCGCCAAACTTTTAATCTTCCAGGGGTTTCAAATTTAAAGCTTTTTGCATAGTTGCTAGTTCGTCGCGGTGAGCTCTGACAGTAACAAAGCTTTTAGTTGGGCTTTCCGAGTCAGCAACTGATTCGAGTTTGAGAATGACTTGCTCGGAGCGTCCGGCTTTTTTCCAGTAAAATACTCCCGTCAACGGCGACAGCAGTACCAAACCTAGGAAAATTTGACCTTGCTGTGGTACTAGCATTCCCAAAACCAGTCCCAAGCAGAGAGCGCCGCCTGCACTCAACAGGGTTAAAAAGATAGCTAGAAACCAACTCGGCCGCACAAAACCCTCAAAGGTGACTTTATAGTTGGGGGCATCAACGGCTGCAACTCGGTAAGCCCTAGAAGCAAAATACTCTTGTAGCTGGGTTAACAGTAACTCTTGGGCGCTCTCGGAAGCAAGCTTGACTTGTTCGATGCGATCTTTGACTGAGGCCTTGATGAAGAAAAACAAGCCAACAGCCAACAGCAGCGTCATCACAAAGGTTGAAGAAAGAACAGTAGTATCCATCGGTAGAAGTTTGTGTAAGTGAAATTATCTACTATGACTTTACATAAGTTTACAGAAGAAAGCGATCGAGGACTTACGCAGACACTTTTTAACCCAAATTCTCGCCAAGCTTTCTAGCAATGCGTTTTTCTCCCCATCACCCAATTCCCATATCTCCCCATCATCCTTAATTCTCAAGTGACAATGCGTAAGTCCTGACGTAGTGAATCGCTACTCTAATCGCTGTGCGGCGGCGATGCTGGCAAAGCGAAGGCAATCGGACAATTCGCTTTGCTAGTAGCACCGCATCTCAAGGGTTTAGGCATCCGATTTCAACGCCTGCTAACCCGTGTGACCAGTTTCCAAGGCACGGGGACGACGGCCAGACGCGCCGTTTCCCTGACCGATGTACTCGTGCCACAGACGAGCCAGGTCTTGAGCTTGATGCCGCCACTCAGGGAGGATTTGATACATCCGGCGGGGGCGGCCGCGTCCTTCTACTTTTTTCCAGTAACCGGTAATGACGGCTTCATCTTCGAGAAATTTCAAAGCGCTGTAGAGGACGGTATCAGAAAGTCGGTAGATGGGGAATTCCCTTTCTAGTTGTCCGATGAGTTCTGTACCGTAGGAATCTCCGCGCAATAACACCGAGAGAATGTAGCACACTGCCAGTTCCTTGTTTAGATAAACAGGAGGGGGGTCTTGAAAAAATTGATAGATATGTTCAAATTTCATCTGTCTTGTCCGCTGGAAACTCTCGTGATACCGTCAGGTTAACGGGAGAGGAAAGCGGGGCGGGGTGTGCCGCTTCCTAAGGATTAAGTGGGAATGGGGGAAACAGAGGTGCAGTATTTCCCCAGTTGTGTTGATAGCCGGAACTGTTGTGCTGCACTTCGGTAATGTTTGCTTGCGCCAAGGTTGAGGAGCGCTCACATAACTAGGGTAACTTTACTTTCTCTTCCAATCTATCGCAGCGACTATTGCCAAGTGTGCGATCGCACGGAAGAGTTGCACTTATTTCGGGGGTTAGTGTTTTAACTCAAACTCAGAAGTCGCAACCCCCAAACCCTCTGCGTTCCTGGTTTGTGGGCTATGGTTTGTCAGAGTTCGCCGGCTTTTTCGGGCAGAAATTTTGCCTTTAAACCGGACTCAGACCTAACATGGCGCGCAGTGTAAAAGTTAGAAACACAAAAGTCGCTACAATCGAAGTAATCAGGGCGATCGCAGTTGCCGGTCGATCGAGCAGAGGTTTGAGTCGCTCGAACAGGAAAAAAAAGATTCCCAGACACACAGTAATCAAAAAACGAGGGTAGCGAGAGATGTTATTAATGAAATCTTGCATGAGCACCGGTGGGGTAAAGTGTTACAGCTCGATCTTTGACTGGTAACACTTGTGAGCGAGTTAGACAATTTTGGCACAGCCGGAGCTAAATCTGCCGATCGGGCGATCGGTCATTTTTCAAGGGCGATGCTAACATATATAATTCTAACGAAAAGTTTTGTGAGAGCGATCGGGTCTGAGTCTGTTCAATGCCGGAACGCGACCTCCGTTCAACAGTTGACCGCTTGACAGTTGACCGCTTGACAGTTTGAGAGCGACCTCTACCTATAAGTCCGAGGATTGGAGTAATGAATAGTCTGATTTTAATTTCTCCCTCAAAGCGTTCCGGCTTTCAACCAATTCTTTCTGGTAACGAATGAGAGAAGTATTTCTATTCAGTTGTAGTTGTGAGTTGTAGTTGTGATAAATATTATAGGGCTGTTATTTCTACCTAAATGTCTGCTGCCGCACCTTCTTTCGTCTTGCCGCGTCCATTTCTGAAATGGGCTGGAGGCAAAACAAGGTTGATTGGACAATATCAACCTTATTTTCCTAAAAAGTTCACCACTTACTACGAGCCTTTTTTGGGCGGCGGAGCCGTATTTTTTTACTTAGCACAACAGCACCCTTCTGTGCAAGTTGTGTTAACAGATATTAATCCTGAGTTGATTAATGCTTATCGCTGTGTCAGGGATAAAGTTGAGGATCTGATTGAGCTTTTGTTAGAGCACGCTTTAGAGCACAGCAAGGACAATCCAGCCTATTATTACTCGGTGCGATCGCGATCCTACAACACAGATACAGAAAAAGCAGCACGGCTAATCTACCTCAATAAAACTTGTTACAACGGCCTCTACAGAGAAAACTCCAAAGGTGAATTTAATGTTCCCATAGGCAGATACAAAAATCCTAACATTTGTCAACCAGAATTATTGCGATCGGTCTCATCTCTACTCGAACCAGCTCAAATTGAAGTGAGAAAATTCGATCGAATTTTAGATTTTGCTACAAGCAGCAAAGACTTTGTTTATTTTGACCCGCCTTATTATCCTATCAGTTCTACTAGCGATTTCACAGCTTACAGCCGCGAGAACTTCAAACAAGCCGAACAGATAAAGCTTAGAGATGTTTTTGCAGAACTTGCCCAACGGGGTGTCAAAATTATGCTGTCTAATTCTAACTGCGATTTCATCGATAAAATATACAGCGATGCTGAAGCTTTTAAAATAGCTCATCTCCCTCAGCAAATTGAAATATCAGCGTCTAGGGGAATTAACTCTAAGAGTTCCAAGCGCGGCAAAGTCAAGGAATTATTAATAAGTTCAATTTAACTAAACACCAAAATCCACTCTCTATCTAGTCGAAGTTGAGTTAGTTAGGTGTAGGGTGCGCCGCCACCGAAAATCCCTCAAGAAAAATTGATAATGTAACCGTTCCACACCTGTGATTGCACGGCCTGTGGAAACAAACCCATTTTTGGATAGCAATGCTTTTCGTCGATATCAACCACAAAAAGTTTAGAAACAGTGTCAAAAAATTGGCAAAAAAAAGGAATTATTACCTATTGACTTGTCTGGACTTTAGGTGGTATATTTTAGATAATGGAAGTGGTGAGTCTAACTTTAATTTTGCGACTATTCCCATTATTAAATTGTACTTCCAAAAAACTTCAGAGTCAAGCGGTTAACTCGAAAAAAAAGGGCGATTTTTTTCACTTTAATAAAATTAAAATATTTGAATGCTGGGTTATCGTAAATAATAGCAGTTTCCCCAAAAAAAGCAACTGTAGGGAAGGGGAAAATGGCGATCGCGATCGGTAATGCCTGATTAGAGATGTTTGTTAGCCCAAGTAATGAAAGCTTCGAGCTTGTGAGCCCCCAAAAGATTTTGATTTTAGGGAATTTGCTTTTTAAACCAGTCGATCGAACCTTGCCCATTACTCACAAGTTAAGCTAAAAGCACTGTTGTCAATGAGTAATCTTACTCATTTTTTTTACCGAGATACCAATTAAAATATGACTCCATTTGTTCCTTTATTATTGAAAAAAAATTGTTCGGGACTTCTTTGAGTTCCAGGGAAAGGAGAAATAATTAGCCTGATCTGAGGTTTTCGTTGTCGCTTAACAATCCCTAAATCTTGATTTTTATCGTCAGCAAAATACTTAACTTTCGTCAGAAGCTAATCCTTTTTGATAGGCAACAGAAAAATGATACATTCCCCGATAAATCATTTCTAATGAAACACGTTCAATTGGCACTCCTAATTCATCTGCAACGGCATCCCCTAAGTCTACCAAAACCGCATAAAATAGCCAGGTAGCCCAGATTTGGAGCTGAATTCCGTTGACAGAACCTGTCCATAAATAACTTAAATTTAGGAGTCTCTTTACTATACAAAAGGCGTCTTCAATTCGCCAGCGTCTTTGATATAAATCTGCCACTACATAGGGGGCAATATTTCGGGTTCTCGGACACTCGTCAGATAAGAACGCCAGCTATTTTTCGAGCGAATTTGTACTAATCTTATAGTCAAACTTGGTGTCTTTTTTGTCCCTGCACCTATCTGGATTATCTGGTCTTTGACATTATAAGTATTGGTTAATACCCGCTTGACTTGATAAGATGCACCTTGGGAGCATCTCATTTTTGCAAAAAGCATTTTTTTTTACAGTGCGAGCTTAAGAGCTCGCGTATTGTACAATACGCGAGCTCTTAAGCTCGCACTACTACAAATGCAAAACTGAGATACACCCTGCACCTTTCTTAATTTGAGTGATAAATCCAATTTCTTGCTCAATTGATTTTGACCAAAAAGCGAAGTGATAGAAGCCTCTATCCAGTAACAGCAAAGTTTTTGGCTTAACTGTTTTTAGTAAATCTTCTTCCCAATGGGTATCTGCTTGTTTCGGATTTGTCCAAAACCAAATTTCTTCGGGAAGATGAGTTACTAGGTCTATTATTACTCACATTTTTCCGGATAATTTACCAATTGGAACATCTGATAAACTTTCTAGTTTACGAAATAATGCTTCTAATGTTGAGCCGTCTGCTATGCAGATATTTTCAAAGTTTTTTAAGGCAAATTGTACGCTATCTGGTAATGGTCTCGACTTTCTCATCAACCATTTTTGTCGAAAATGAGGTACTAATTCTTTAAATACTTTTTCAAACAAAATAGCTCTCAAAGTTAAAAATCTGAGTGATAATGCTTGTTGGCTAATTTCTTGTGGCTGACATCATAAAAAGCCTTCTCTCTTTAATAATCTGGTTAATTTTGTTACTCCTGCTACGTCTCGCCATAATAAACTTAATACAGAGGCCATCATTAACGGTAGTGTTAGAATTCTATCTCTTAAATTTAGTTGGCGATAAAAAGTTTTTTGGGCCGCCATTGCTGGAATTAATAAATCTTCCAGGTGATTCGCGATCGCTTCGTTTTCTACTTGAGGACGATTTTTTTTCTTTGCACGATCTCGGTTGATTCGTTTTTTGCTACTCATAAACTGGTTCAATTATGGCTCAACTGCTTACCCGGTCAAGGTTTCATCCTATTTTACCTCTTGCAAGTCTACCCCCTTGACAATTTGCACTTTTTCTTAACTTGTCACAAATGGTCAACCGTCAACCGTCAACCGTCAACCGTCAACAGACTACTTTTGCGGGCGCTGATATTTACTCAATAAATCAGCAAAGCGTTTGTAATCCAAAGGCTTCCTCAAATACTCCGCCGCTCCCAATTCTAAACCATGATTTTGATCGTCCAAAAAAGTCAACATAATCACCGGAATATTAGCTAACTCCGGATCGGCTTTCAAGGCCGAGAGAACCGCCCAGCCGTCCATACTCGGCATCATCACGTCTAGAGTAATCGCATCAGGTAGCGACTCCTTAGCTAACTCAAGCCCTGCCTCACCGCTAGCTGACGAGAGTACCCGAAATCCTTGTTTCGACAAGCAGCGGGCGATCAAATCTCGCGAGTCAGGATCGTCGTCAATTACTAGCACAGTCGCAGCATCAGGAAGTTCCAGCGCTTGCGATCGCACTTCTTGCTGCGCCGTTTCTTCCGGTGTTCGATCGCCCTCGGCTTCTTTCTCGATTTTAATCGCCATCGGCAAGCGAATCGTAAAAGTAGAACCGCAATCAAACTGGCTCTCAACTGTAATATCCCCGCCCATCATCTGGCAAAACTTTCGGCTAATAGTAAGCCCCAAACCCGTGCCACCGTACCTGCGGGTAGTCGAATCGTCCGCTTGTGAAAAAGCTCCAAACAGCCTCGAAATCTGATCGTCAGTCATGCCGATGCCCGTATCGGTGACTTGAAACACGATCGAATATTTGTGAAATTCAGAGGCAATATCCGAGAGATCCTCGGAATTCTCCACCGGCAAAACTTCCGATTCTTCCTTCCAAACATTAATTGTAATTTTGCCTCGATCGGTAAACTTAGCAGCATTGCTGGCCAAATTCAACAGCGCTTGCCGCAGCTTCGCCGAATCAGCGTAGATCGTACCAATATCGCGATCGCAATTGACACTCAAAGTATTGCCATTTTTCCCCACCAGCGGTTGAACAGTAGTCATAACCTGATCGACTAAATTCAAGACATCAAAAGTCTCCAGGAAAAGAGTCATCTTTCCTGCTTCTATTTTAGAAATATCCAGGATGTCACTAATAATGTTCAGCAACTGCTTGCCTGCCATATTAATGCTTGCCAAATCCATCACAAACTCTTCTTCGCCGAGTTCAAGAGCCTCTTCTTGCAGCAGCTCGCTGTAGCCAATAATCGCATTTAAGGGCGTCCGCAATTCGTGAGTCATATTTGCCAAAAACGTGCTTTTCGCGCGGTTAGCAGCTTCCGCAGCGTTCTTAGCAATTTCCAATTCACCCGATCGCTCTTCTAGCTGTCGTTGCCGCACCTCCAAACCTTTGAGCAAACTGCTAATTTGCTGAGCCATTGTATTGAGAGTAGAAGATAGAACTCCGATCGCATCATTAGACACCACAGGCGATCGAGCCGTCAAATCACCGCTCGCAATCAGTTGGGCAGTTTCCCGGAGCAAACCCAAATTCCGAATAATCGCCGACACCGACACACAAGCAACTATACCTGCGATCGAACTCAAAACCAAAGCCCCCACCAGCCAACTCTGAGTGCGACTCGCCACAGCCATAGTTTGCTCGGCCAGCACCGCCATTGTTGCCTCCGCAGCCCCCGCTGGAGCTGATGCTGCCTGCATCGCCAGCAAAGAGTTCTTCATCTCCAAAGAACCCATCCACCCGACTCCCACCGCCATCCAAGCGATCAGTACCATGATCACAAACAGCCCGAGCAAAGAAGCCCTAGTACCCACAGAAATCTGCTTCGGACTTAGTGCGGCCGCCCAAGGGTAGCTTTTGAGAAAAGGATCCGGCTGTACAGGTGCCCCGGAATTCCAAATCTCCTCAATTTGACCGTCCGATCGCACCTGACCAATCCGCACTGTTTTCCAGGTATGCTGAGTTTTGGCATCTATTTTTACCATGCCAGAAGGCGCTGCAAACTCAATATTTTTAGCAGCCGCCCTGACTTTAATTACATCTATCGAACCAGCTTTTTCTACTGCTTTCTTCCACAGATAAACCCCCAAATAAGCCGCTTCGATTGGGTCATCCGTGACACGATTTTCCCCGTATCTCGCTTTATAATCCTTAACAAATTTCTGATTTTCCGCTGTATCAACAGTTTGAAAATAGTTCCAAACCACCCAATGTCCGGCAATATTGGACGGCCCTATCGCCCGTATTTCCTCTTCTGCCACGCTAACCGACATCACCGGCAAATCCTCCGGTTTCAAACCAGCTTCCCGCAGACGAAGGAAAAAAGCCACATTGCTGTCGCCGTTAAGACTGTTGAGAATCGCATCCGGTTTCACTGCTAAAATATGTGCGATCGCCTCGTCCACCTCCCTCGAACCCAGTGGCAGATACACTTCCCCCGCCAACTCTCCTCCGAGTGCAGCCAGTTGAGCTTTCACAATCAAATTTGCCGTCCGGGGAAAAATATAATCAGAACCCAACAGGAAAATTTTCCGCTTCCCCTGAGCCAGCAAGTAATTCACCCCAGGTACAATCTGTTGGTTCGGGGCCGCACCAGTGTAAAAAATATTCGGACACTGTTCTAGCCCTTCATACTGTACCGGATAAAAGAGCAACCCATTGCCGTACTCAAAAGCCGGCAGTACCGCCTTGCGACTGGCCGAAGTCCAACAACCAAATACCACCGCCACCTGCGATTCTTGGAGCAATTGCTTAGCTTTTTGAGCAAAAGTCTGCAAATCGCTGGCTCCATCTGCTATCACCGCTTCCAAGGGGCGTCCGAGTACCCCTCCCGCCGCATTAATTTCCTCAACAGCCAACAGCGTCGCATCTTTTACAGAAATTTCGCTGATGGACATAGTTCCCGTCAGCGAATGCAACACGCCTATTTTGATCGGCTCACAAGTTTGGCCGGCTGCTTCGAGGGGGTTACTGCTGCTTGCTCCCATAGGGTTTTAGATACTTTTTACTAATAACAGAAATTTTAGTTCAATCCTGCGGGAAGTTAGTCCGGAGGCTAACTCTGGTTTAGCAGATTATTTCACCCGATCGCCACACAACTTGACAATTGCTGCATCTTGTTGATTTTAACGGTCAAACCTTCCTGCATTGACTTAATTCTGCACTAACCTGTCACCGATTTTTCTCTCAATCTGTGACGGAGGTCTAAGCAGCCTCATCAAACAAACGGTAGAACCCACTTGTGCAATGCAGCAGAAAAATTATCCCCCTCTTCCCTCTTACACTCTCCCACGCTCTCATCCATCTCCTCTCCCCAACTCATTCACCGCCTAGCTGCGTGCGAGTCACCAACTAATAGCACCTACTCAGACACTATTCCCATTCCCATATCTTGCTTCCGGGAGATGTAACTCTCGGTAGATTGCTCTTAGTATAATACTCAAACCTCAGAACTCACCCACTCTTCCCCAGCCCCTATCACCCTTCAGGCAGAGGGAACTCTCCGTGCTTTACCTTAGGATCGAGGTAAGGTCAACTTTGAATTAGCCTTGTTGAAAATATTTTTGGCATAAATTAGGGTTGTCAGCAGTTGCCAAAATACCTAGATTTACCTAGAAATAAAAGTTAATTCAAGGGTGGTCAGTAGATTTAAGATAGATGTTAATATATAAAAATCAAGTCAGGCGAACCCGACAACTATCGAACTCAATGACCAGCATCACTTACTGCAAAGCACTTTCTACACCGATAGATGAGTTGAACGCGATCGGTAAAACTCAGCTAGAAATGTTTTTGAGCGCTTACACACCAATATTTCACAAAGCAGTATGTGAAACTGTCAACTTTATGATGTTAGGAGAAGGATTTAACAAGTCATACTGGAACACGCACCTACAAAAAACTTACGGTATTAGCAAACGTCATGCCAATGGTGTAATCTCATCGGCTAAGGGTGCTGTTGATAGCGCCAAGGAGTGCCGGATTTCACACATAAAAACCTTAGAAAATCAAGCTAAATCTTGTGAAGCTTGGCTAACAAAAGCTGAGAGAAAACTCAAATTAGCTCGGAAGTTTTACGCTAAAAAGAACTGGCAAAATAGTAAAAGCGGTTGTGCATTTCCGTTATCTAGTGACCTAAAGTATAGACAAACTAACTGGCAAAACCTACGCTTTCAGATACACAATAAAAAACGTAAGCTGACCAGGTATCGGCAAATATTAGCCGTCCTAAAATCAATCCCTGTGCGGGTTCGTGTCCCCAAGAATCAAGCCTTTATCGTGGGTTCCAAAGATGAATCTTATGGTAATCAAGTGTGTCAGTGGGATGGGGATAATTTAAGAGTTAGAGTGCCAGCTTGTTTAGAATCTAAGTTTGGTAAAAATGTAGATTCGTATATTGGCGATTTCCCTCGCAATATTAACCGATTACCAGCTACGGGCGCTAAAACTTGGCACTTCTATTATAAATCTGGTAAATGGTGTGTTGCTGTTAGTTTCACGCCCTCCAATGTTGAGCAGGTATCGCGTTCTGTAGATTATGGTTGTATTGGTATCGACATGAATCCCGGCTCGATTGGTTGGGCGTATATTGATACCGAAGGTAACTTGAAAGCACAGGGTAAAATCCGACTACAAACTGGTTTACGCAAGGGTCAACAGCAAGCTCAAATTGTTAAAGCTTGCCGAGAATTATCGGCATTAGCTATCAAGTTTCAATGTCCAATAGTCTGCGAGGAATTAGACTTTACCAGCAAGAAAGAGCAACTTAGAGAACGTGGCAAGAAATATGCTCGGATGCTATCAGGTTGGGCTTATTCTGAGTTGTTTAAGTTGTTAAACTCAATTCTTTCTAACAGAGGTATTGAGCTTTTAACGGTCAATCCTGCTTATTCTAGTATTATTGGTTTAGTCAAATATCTGAGGATGTATGGTTTGGCTAGTGATGAAGCAGCGGCGTTAGTTATCGGCCGTAGGGGAATGAGATTGTCGGAAAAAATACCAGGCTCCTTAACCGCCTTTGTTGAGGTGAACTCAACAAAGCACGTTTGGAGCCTGTGGAATCAACTGAATAAAAAAATCAAGCAATCTGGAATAATAACTAATAGACATAGTTACTATTCTAACTCTAACTGGGATTTCCTGGGCAACCTTGACATTGAGGAAGCGTAAGCGATAGGAAAGAATGCTTAAGAACCTTAAACCGCTGAGTCTTGCTAGGTTTACCTAGATTTTTAAAAGCGGTGAAAACTAATGAATATTGAAGAAAACCAGATCCACACTGTAAGTGGCAGCGAAGTTACATTACCAAAATCAAGGGAAAAATTGGTGGGCGAGGAAACAGAAAAAGCCCTCGGCCAGCAGAAACAAGAAAAAGCTCAAACTATGCGCGCTGTGGAACAGTTGAAAGAAGAACTTCAGCACAAAATAGATAAAGAATGTCATCACAAGGTAGATTAAAACTAATAACGTTTTTTTAGGGTGTGGGTAAGATGAAGTCTTGCCCACACTCTTTTTTTGAAGTCAGTTGTTAGTTGTTATTTGTTAGTTGTTAGTTGTTATTTGTCAGTTGTTATTTGTTATTTGTTATTTGTTATTTGTTAGTTGTCATTAGCGCGAGCGTCCTCGCTCGCGAACGTTTGTGAGTTGTCATTAGGAACGAAAAGTTAATAACTTACACAAGTTTGTGGGATGGGCGTCCCGCCCGTCCAGAAAGAATGGACTCTCCCGCCCATCCCACAAGAACAATAAAAATTGTAAGTTATTTAATTCTCATTCCTTAGCGCGAGCGTCCCCGCTCGCGAACGTTAATTTCCCAAATCAGGATTTAAGTGTTTTGGTTTATGCTCCTGACAAAAAACTGATTTTGACTGCCAAGTACGACCAGCAATCAAATCAGATTGAAGACAAGTCTTGACTTGGTTAAAAAGCGGAATTTATAGCAGCGCGACGCTTTAATATTCCGCAGCTTTTTGAAGTCGAAGGAATCTCAATTTGAGACGGAACTGTTGTGTAGTTGGAAAAATAATTACCATGAGTAGCAGCGATAATTACAAGCGACAAATCATGAGCGATTTGGCTCAGGGCGATCGCGAAATGATGCCTGAGACAACTGGTGAAGAGTACGAAAATTTTGACGATTTTGCTCAGAGAACTTCCCCGGATCAGCGCAAACAATTATTCGGGCGTTCTTTTAATCACGAGTCTCTTCCGCCGGCACAGTTGGAACCGGAATTGCAAAAGGCGATCGCCCAAATCAAGCCGAACGAACTGGACGACGTGGCTCGGGAGTTCTTCAAGCAGTTGGACAAGAGAGGATTGAACGATCGCCAGTTGGAAAAGCAATTAGGACTTTCTACCCACCACGCGAGCCGCATGACTGCTGATGATGTTACCAAGCTTGCCTCGTTCACCTATCACAATCACCCGGATATTTTCCGAGAAGTGCTGGCAGAACAGCCTAGTTTGATGAAGTTTTTGGGAAATCCAGTTGTGGCAGGTATTTTGGGGATAGTTGCTGCTAAATGGCTCAACAGCCGGAAATGATTGAGGAAGGACTGAAGTCCTCACTACAAACCTTTAGAGATTGTTTGTAGCGAGGACTTCAGTCCTCTCTCATTTGATGAGGACTGAAGTCCTCACTACAGACTATTCGCTCCAATATCATACTAAATTTCGAGATTTTAAATCTTAATTATGCCGCTGGTTGCTGTTAGGGTGAGTAGGGAGCATCTCATTGTTGCAAGAAGCGTTTTTTATTCTAGTGCTGTCCCCGCTCGCGTGTTTGTATAAACACGCGAGCGGGGACAGCACTATAAATGCAAAACTGAGATGCTCCCGGTTAGTAAAACCCACTGCCAATTGCCCACTCCGAATTTGCGATCGCCAATTGCTAATTATTGCTTAGATATAAAAATAGCTGCACAGCACTAAACTGCGGTACACCTGACACTCCGCAAAATTAAATGTAGGATTAAGTGTTGCCGTAAACCAGGAAAAAAGATGAACATATCCACTATTTGGCGAAAATTCCGCAGCCAGCAAGCCTTCTGCTTGGCTGCACTGCTTGCGGGTTGCCTTGTATTTATCGGTTGTTCCCCCGCCCAGTCAGCGGCTGGCAATTCAGTCGATCCCAAGTTTAAAGAGCAAGTCTTGCAGGTGATCCGCGAAAACCCCCAAGCAATTTTAGATTCGGTACAAGCGTATCAGCAACAGCAGCAGCAGTCTCTCAAAGCAGCGCAGGAGTCATTTTTCCAGGAGATGAAAACAAATCCCAAATCGGCGATCGGGGATTCTCCTAGCACGGGTTCGGCTTCGCAGCAGATTGTACTTTTAGAATTCTCTGACTTTCAATGTCCGTTTTGCGCGCGCGCTCACGATACCGTTAAGCAGTTTATGGCAAAACACCAGGACAAAGTTACTTTAGCTTACAAGCATTTTCCCTTGAGTTCAATTCACCCTCAAGCGCTACCAGCAGCTAAAGCAGCTTGGGCTGCCCAACAGCAGGGAAAATTCTGGGAATATTACAGCGCTTTGTTTGAAGGGCAAAAACAGTTAGGCGAGGAATTTTACGGATCGATCGCCCAAAAGCTCAATCTCAAGTTAGATAAATTCAACAGCGATCGCAACAGCCCCGCCGCCGAAGCCGCGATTCAGAAAGACGTGCAACTGGCTCAAAAACTGGGAATCGAAGGCACTCCATTCTTTATTCTGAACGGCAAAACATTCTCCGGTGCGCTGGAGCTTTCTGAGATGGAAAAGATTCTCGCCAGTGTCTCCAAATAACAAGGTAAAAGATACGACAAACTTAGTTTTTCTGTCTTTTTCACTTTTTCGTTGCAATTTCAATTTGGAGTCGTTAAAGATGCATTCCCAGACTAAAGTCTGGGAACAATCAAAATTTAACTGATTAGCGGAATTCCCCATCCGTCTACACGGTGGGGATGGATAGCGCGGCTGTTGGAACTCCCCGATCCAACAGCCAATTAGCTTTGCCTTCGACCTAGAATATTTATTTACTGATTTAAGTTTTTCGTAGTAAGATAGAGACATGAAACACGCAGTCAAGGTACGAATTTATCCTAACGATGAGCAGCAAGTAGCGCTATCAAAAGCATTCGGCTGTGCCCGTTGGTTTTGGAATAATTCGTTAGCCATGACCAATCAACTTTATAAAGAAACTGGTAAAGGGCTATCCCAGGAAGGGAGAAACGACCGTCTACCTGCTCTCAAAAAAGAGTTTGGATGGTTGGCTGAACCTTATAGCCAAGTGTTGCAATCGGTGTCGCTAAACTTGTCTAGAGCGTTTATCAATTTCTTTGAGCGACGGGATAAGGAATGAAAATTTAATAACACAAGCAAGGTATAATAAACAAATGAGTGATTGCAAAGGATGTAACATTTCATTTTGTGGTCAAAACTCATCCTTAGGAATGAAAATTTAATAACACAAGCAAGGTATAATAAACAAATGAGTGATTACAAAGGATGTAACATTTCATTCTGGTGGTCAAAACTCATCCTTATTCGATGTTCACCTTCTTTGTTTCCCTAATAATTGGTTAGTTAATTTCCTTCATTTTGTTCAGGTAAATTTATGTATTACTCCTCTGAAATTACTGCTCAGATGCGGAAACTTTATCAATCTCTATCTGAAAAAGATCGACGAAGATATGCAGCAATAGAAGCCGAAAAACTTGGTTATGGTGGAATTAGTTACATATCCCGAATTTTGGCAGCAGACAGAAATACAATAGCCAAAGGCATTAAGGAATTAAAAAGTGAATCAGAGACTACTTTTGAGGGACACAGAATTCGTCAAAAAGGAGGAGGAAGAAAAACTAGCGAGTCTCTGATACCTGGCTTGAATGAAAGTTTTTTAGAAGTGTTAAAACATTATACAGCAGGCAGCCCAATGGATGAGAAAATTAAATGGACTAATCTCACTCAAGAAGAAATAGTTGAAGGTCTGAAAGTTCATGGCATAACAGTCAGTGTAACGGTTGTCAAAAAATTATTAAAAAAGCACGGATATGTGAAACGTCAAGCTCAAAAAAAACAAACAACAGGAATAACAAAGAATCGTAACGAACAATTTGAAAATCTTGCCAGAATCACTGAAGAGTATGAGTTACAGGGAAATCCTATCATTAGCATGGATACCAAAAAAAAGGAATTTATTGGAAATTTATATCGCTCAGGAACTCTGTATACTACCGAAACAGTTACCACACTTGACCATGACTTTTTCAGTTTGGCTGAGGGCAAAATAGTACCTCATGGAATTTATGATGTGCAACATAACCGAGGATATTTAACCCTAGGTATTAGTAAAGATACGAGTGAATTTGCTTGTGAATCGATTAAATCATGGTGGATAAATTACGGAATCTATCTCTACCCTCAAGCAAGTTCAATCTTGATTAAATGCGATGGAGGTGGTAGTAATAATTCTAATCACTATATCTTTAAATCGGATTTGCAAAAATTAGTCAACGTAGCTCCATATAGAAATCAGAATAGCACATTATCCTCCCTATACATTGGAGTATAATCCAATAGAGCATCGCTTATTTTCTCATGTAACGAGAGCTTGTCAAGGAGTGATTTTTACTTCTGTTGAGTTGGTCAAAGAGCTCATGAAAAAAAACCACACAAAACCGGACTTTCTGTGGTGGTAAATGTGCTTGATAAAATTTATAAAACTGGTAGAAAAGTAGCAGATGGATTTAAGAATACAATGAAAATTATTTTTGATGAATATTTGCCAAAATGGAATTACCGTGCTGTTCCGACAAATGAGTAGATAATGAAGTTATTAATTTTTCAGTCCTAAGGATAGGGATTTTGTTGATTTAGTAATTAGCCTTGGCAAACCGCCTCAAATTCTTTGGCTAACCTGTGGCAACATTACGAATAAAGATTTGCATCGTATTTTTACTCGTGCTTTTCCTGACGCAATTGAGCTATTTAATAATGGCGAAAATATTGTGGAAATTGGTAGGATAAAATATAGCCTTTCTCAAAAAGATGAGGTATGACAGACAGCTTACATAACCTCCCAGACAAAGAGGGCTCGCATCCCAACAACGTCCGCGAATATGAGAGCTAGATCCGCTATAAATTACTTTCGAGTTTTCCAATTATCAATCTCCTTGGTCACAAACTTCTCTAAAAATGTGTTTTTAGTCATTAGTTAATAGAGTTAATAGTGAAAAACTAATAACTAATGACCAATGAATAATTAATCTAAAAATCCCATTAAGGTCGAGCTGTCGTCAATGTCGTTGGAAGCAATTGGCCGGTTGCCTCCCATGGTGGAGTAAACTTCATCAATGTGCAGATTGCTGATCGCAATAGGGCGCGCACCGGACATACTGAACATTTCACTGACTTGCATGGCGCTGGAGCCGATCGGGCGTCTGCCGAGTGTAGCCACCACTTCAAAGTCGCTGGCTTCGATCGGGCGATTGCCTACAGTGCCGTAGGTTTCGCTGATGTGCAGGGTGCTAGCGCCGATCGGGCGATTCCCCGAGATCGAGACTGTCTCGCTGATGGTAAAATCGTTTGGGCCGACGGGGCGGTTGTCATGTAGGAGTTGCGGCTGATAAAGTTGAATGCCCGCTGATTTGGCTTCGCTGGCGGGTGGTAGGGCCTTGGTAGTGCCTTTGCCGCCGCGGGGGCTCGCTTTGACTTTGTCTTTGGGTGTGAGAGCCATAATTTTTTTTCCTTGCTGATTACTGGGTTCGGACAACTGCTTTTCTGGGCTTTCTGCTTTCTATTTGAACCGATAATTAAAATAATATTATAAAGTTTAACTATTTTCTTAACGAAATTGCAGAATCTCTGAATTTTTGTTAAAATTTATCGGTAATAGCGACATTTTCCTATGGTAACTGCGGCAGCATCTTTTCAATTGCAAGCGCCCTTCGATCCCACGGGCGACCAACCGCTAGCGATCGCCCAACTCGTCAAAGGCATCCAAGCGGGCGATCGATTTCAAACCTTACTCGGTGCCACAGGTACGGGCAAAACCTTCACCATTGCCTCGGCGATCGAAAAAATCGGTAGACCCACCTTAGTCTTAGCACACAACAAAACCCTGGCCGCTCAACTGTGCAACGAACTCCGCAATTTTTTCCCCAACAATGCAGTCGAATACTTTGTCAGTTATTACGACTACTACCAACCTGAAGCATACATCGCCGTCAGCGATACTTTTATTGAAAAAACCGCAGCAATTAACGATGAGATCGATATGCTGCGACACTCCGCCACGCGATCGCTCTTTGAACGCCGCGACGTAATTGTCGTAGCATCAATTAGCTGCATTTACGGTTTGGGAATGCCCGCAGAATACCTGAAAGCTGCTATCCCTTTGCAAGTAGGAATGGAAGTCAACCAGCGGCAAATATTGCGAGATTTAGTCAACGTCCAATACAGCCGCAACGACCTAGATTTAGGTAGAGGCAAATTTCGAGTCAAAGGCGATGTTGTAGAAATCGGCCCCGCCTACGAAGATCGAATTATTCGCGTCGAATTCTTCGGCGACGAAATCGATGCCATTCGCTACGTTGACCCCGTAACTGGTAAAATCATCCAAAGTACAACGGCTTTAAATATTTATCCTGCGCGCCACTTTGTGACTGCTGATGATAAATTAGAGGCAGCTTGCCAAGGAATAGAACTCGAATTAGAAGACAGGCTGCTAGCATTTGAAAAAGAAGGGAAACTATTAGAAGCGCAGCGGATAGAACAGCGCACTCGCTACGATTTGGAAATGCTGCGGGAAGTTGGATACTGTAACGGAGTAGAGAATTATTCGCGGCATTTAGCAGGCCGAAATGCCGGAGAACCGCCCGAATGTTTGATTGATTATTTTCCGAAAGATTGGATGTTGGTAGTAGATGAATCCCACGTCACAGTGCCGCAAATTCGGGGAATGTACAACGGCGACCAAGCGCGGAAAAAAGTATTGATCGAACATGGTTTTCGCTTGCCAAGTGCTGCTGACAACCGCCCTTTGAAAGCAGAGGAGTTCTGGGCAAAAGAGAATCAGTGCATCTTTGTTTCTGCGACTCCGGGGAATTGGGAAATGGAAATCTCGGAAGGGAGAGTTGCCGAGCAAGTAATTCGCCCTACGGGAGTCGTCGATCCGACAATTTTCGTGCGCCCGACGGAAGGACAAATTGACGATTTGTTGGGGGAAATTAAGCAGAGAGTCACTCGGGACGAGCGAGTTTTGGTGACGACTTTGACGAAGCGGATGGCGGAGGATTTAACTGAATATTTGCAGGAAAGGGCGATTAGAGTCCGGTATTTGCACTCGGAAATTCAGTCGATTCAACGCATCGAAATTATCCAAGATTTGCAGGATGGCAAGTTTGATGTGTTGATTGGTGTCAACTTGCTGCGGGAAGGTTTGGATTTGCCGGAAGTGTCGCTGGTGGTGATTTTGGATGCGGATAAAGAGGGGTTTTTGCGATCGGAACGTTCTTTGATTCAAACGATTGGACGGGCGGCGCGCCACGTGCAGGGACAGGCTATTTTGTATGCGGATAATTTGACTGATAGTATGGTTAAGGCGATCGACGAAACGGATCGGCGCCGGGGGATTCAGCTAGCGTACAATAAGATGCACGGGATTACGCCGCAGCCGATCGCGAAAAAGCGATCGACTAATGCGATTCTGGCGTTTCTGGATGTGTCGCGCAAGCTGAACTCGCAGCAGTTGGAGGAGGTTTACGAACAGGTGGATGAGTTATCTTTGGACGAGATTCCTCAGTTAATCGGGCGGTTGGAGACGCAGATGAAGGCGGCGGCGAAGAAGTTGGAGTTTGAGGAGGCTGGTAAGTTGCGCGATCGAATTAAGCATCTGCGGGATAAACTGTTAGGGCATTAGATATCGACCATATTTACCGTGGAACAGGCATCTTGCCTGTTCAAAATAGGCTTTTGATGTATATTAAACTCGGCGGTTGAAACCGCGTCTACACGAACAAAACCCGCCTTCGCGGGTTGAAGAATGGGGAGCAATGAGCAAATTTCAGTTATTCGATGCAGTATGTTTAACCGAAGCAGTCGCCCTCGGTGATGGCGAGATTGCACCGCCAGAAACAGCCGGGGCAATTGTTGAGGTATTCAAAAACGGTGAAGCCTATTTAGTCGAGTTATTTGGCGGATGGGTGAAAGCAGAAGTTGGCGGAGATTTTGTTACCGCAACTCAGGATGAACCAGAATCATTTATGGAAACGATAGGTGTTGAAACGGTTTATCCGCATCAGTTGCGATTATACAACTGACGCATGGGCCCAGAAACCGGGTTTTTGTGAAAATACTTCGTTGTGGCGAGTAAATTCGTTAAAAACCCGGTTTCTTTGTCGGAGTGCATAAATTCCGATCGACCTATTATATAGATGAATGGGAAGGGCGCTCGCATTAAGAATTTGCGCGATCGACTGTTAGGTTATTAATGGATAATTTAAAAGCCGAACATTAGCTTGAGTCCATTTGCGATCGGCTGATACTCTTCTGCGGTTAAACTGCCAAGATACCGCAATATTCGCCGGATATCTACAGTGCGTACTTGATCCAGCAATACTATCGAGTCGGCAGTTAGATTTCCCACTCCTGCCCGAAGACTTGGGTATAAAATTGGATTTTGTGCAGTCCAATCTCCTGATTGTCTGGTAATCGGCACAACAATCACAAGCTCAAAACGGATCGTACCTGTGTCGCTTGGGCTCCCCACTACTACAGCAGGGCGTCTTCCTTGTTGTTCGTGCAGTGCAGGCGTTTGAGGAGGGAAATCAACGAGTAAAATATCGCGGATGTTGAATGTATTAGTCACGCTTATTACTTTACCCTTTCGTCTTCAAGAATAACGGCACCTACTCCCGGTATATAGCGCACGGGTTGGCCAAGTTTCATCGGATCTACATCTCCCCAATCATATGGAGGAATTTCATTATCGACGAGGTAAAGTTGACGCCAAGGTGATTTTGCTAATGCTTCTTCGGAAATGTCAGGAAAAAACATGAGCACTTCTGGGATACCGACTGGAAAACCATTGAGTTTGCTCAAGCCATCTATAATGGCGGCTAAGACGGATAAGTCTAGGTGGCTGAGGTTTTCTGCTTTTTCGATCAGTTGGTATACGGTTTCAGGATTGAGTGTTTCGCCCACAGCTTCGACCAAGTTTTCGGGGGTGAAACCTCGACATTTCAAGTATTCGGCTAGTTGTAAGCGAATTGTACTCATGGGTTTAGTTGAGAAAGATTTTAGGATGAAGGGCGATCGCCCTTTACCATTGTCTTATTTTTTGGATGGTAAGGGCGATCGGCTTTTTGTTAAATTCCTAGTCTATCCGTAACATATTCGCGATCGTGACAATCTGCGTGTGATGAACCATCGTTATCCCAAGGATTTGGCTGACAATCAAGTTCGTACTTCAAGTCATCTATTTCCTGTCGCTGTTCTTGGATAGTTTCGTCCTTGTCATCAAGCAGACTGCGGATACACTCTGCCCAAGCGGGGTTTAACTCCTCCAAAGCAGAGAAGATCGGAGTCAGGCTATGCTTGGCATACAATAGTCCATCTTGTGGGTTATAATTGTCGAACATATATTTCAAAAGTTGGGTTTAGTTGTGTGGGTCTGACGTTTACAGGTCAAATCAACTGAGCTACCTAGCTAAAACGAGGGCATTGTCTGAATTAGTAGTTCAGGCGAGCCTTTTTCGTATCAGGATAGGATTCGGTATTGCGAAAAATCCAAGATTGCAAAAAATACAAGACATTAGAGAGTTCTTATACTTGGCAATTTGAGGAGTTTTTGTCTTCTTTTGTCTTTTAAGACTTTAACACTGGCCAGCAGAATTGGCAACTATATTTTGTGCCAAATATCGATAAATATAAACCTCTCTACCTGATATCAGCGTCAATCCAATCTGGGAAATTTTCCCAATATTGGGAATAATGACTTGAAAGATTGTTGAGTTAGGTATGCTAAAGTTTAGATCGCTCCTCTATCCCATTTCCTCTGCGTCAAGGGCGATCGCCCAAAACACCACCAAAAACCAACTACTTGCTCAATACCACAGCATCCGTACTGCTAGCAAAAGCCGGATGAATAAACTCCTCCTTCTCGAACAGCGTGATGAAACCCTGATCTACAGCTAGCTGCATCACTTCCGTCAAAAATCCTCTGAGGGTATCTAATACTTGAGTGCGATCGCATTCAAACACCTTTTCCCAGCACGAAGTCCCAAACTCGATCCAAGTGCAGTTAATCTTATTGTCGATCGGTAGCAACATAATAGTAAACCAACTCTCACCAAAGTCTATTTCTATTGGTTTACCTTGCGATAGCTTCGCAATTTCCTTGGGAAAGTAATTGTCGATCATCATACAGATATCTGGATCTAAAAACACCTCTTTTTGAGCATCACCTATTTCTATGAAAACTTTATGGTTGTATTCAAAACAGAAACATCGCCATCCCATTTCAAAATGAGAAAGCTCTCCTAATGGATCTTCTGGAGGTTCTGCCCAGTCTTCTAAGAAACGCTCTCCTAATTTAAAATTAAATTTTTGACCGCTATTCATGGCTGCTACTCCTATGTTAGAACTTCGCGCTCTCCCGATTATGCAAAAGTATGAAAATATATGATATTCGATCGCACTTACAGATTTTTGCTCAAACGCTTCGACTATACACAAGTTTGTAAAGAATTTTTAAATAGATCGCCACTTTTCGGTATTTATGTTAGTGTAAGGCCAAGTCAGGGAAGCACAAAAAAATGATTGCTGTTTGGTTTGATGAAAAATTTAGCAAGCTGACAATATTACCCAATAATTGTATACTATGAAACGGAATTTATTAATCCTGACTTTAGGCGCGATCGCACTTTTTGGCTTGCCCAGTTGCTCAACAAACGCCAGTACCTCCACGGCTACAACGGTTGCAACGGCAGCAGCGCCAACTGATGCCTCGCTCAAAATCGGAGGTTCAAGCAGCACAATAGGTGTGATTCAGACGCTAGCGACTAATTATGAATCCACCTCCCAAAACACCAAAATTACTCAGTTAGAGCCGGGACAATCTGAAACAGTGATTGCAGGAGTCAAACAACAACTTATTGATATTGGTGCAATTTCTAAAACATTAAAGCCCGAGGAAAATGATGGCACATTAGAGTTTCGTGAAGTCGCCCACGATGCCCTTCTCGTTGCTACTCATCCCAGCGTCAAAGGGGTGAAAAACCTGACCACTAAAGACCTCAAAGCCATTTACAGCGGCACCTTGACCAACTGGAAAAAACTGGGCGGGCCCGATGCTAAGATTGTGGTACTCGATCGCCCAGAAGATGAATCTGCCAAACGCCTCCTCCGCAAACACTATCTCGGAAAAGATTTGAAGAGTTCACCGCAAGCAGTAGTGTTCCGCAAAGAAGGAGAATTAATCGAGGCGATTCAAAGCACTCCCTACAGCATCGGTACTTTTTCCCTGGCTTACGCCATTTCCCATAAACTACCCGTAAACCGTCTTAGTCTCAACAATGTTGAGCCTACAGCCGAAAATGTCAAAGCAGGCAAATATCAAATGGTACGCCCGATCGAAATTCTTTGGCATAAAAATGCTTCGGAGTCTACTCAAGGACTGATTAAATACATTTTTAGCCCGTCAGGAACCACTGCTTTGGAGAAGTCTGGGTTTGTTGTTAGTAAATAGCATCAACTTGAGCTGCGAACCTAGTGTCAGCTTACTGATGAGTTAACAATCTTCTCGATCCTTCTCTATCCAGCTTTGTTAAGAAGGGACTAGACGATCGATTCCCCCTTTTTAAGGAATATTTACTGGTATCGAGAGTGCGCGGTAAGCTAGATTTATTAAACAACTTGACGTTTAAATTGACACTACATGGTTTTAGCTACACTCAATCCTAGGTTGAAGTAGATATGTTACAGGGCTTCAGATATGTGCGACTCCCTATCTCAGTCAAGCTGTTGTCTCCTTTGTTGGTGGCATTCCTTAGCCTGTGGACTTTCGGAACCCTGGGCTTTGGTTATTTTGCCAGAAAGAACTTAGAACAAACGGCGCACAAGGAGATAGAAGATAGGGCTACTTTACTCCAACAAGATCTGAAGCAAAAGCAAGAATTGCTCTACTTAAAAGCTCGTTGGGTGAGCGAGGACAGGAATGTAATCAGGGCCGTTGCTGCGGGCGATCGCCCTTTATTGCTCCGTACCATGTTACCAATCCAGGCATCCTTAAAACTGGATTTGATCAGAATCGTAGACACAAATGGTGAACTCTTAGTATCTTCGCAGCAGGGAGCACTGACACAAGCAATATTAGAAGATACTGCCATCAATCGTGCGGCTCGTGCTGGACTAAGTTTATCGGGCATTCTGCTGGCAGAAAAAGGGGCTGTACCCTCCCTGGTGGGATTGATCTCGATCAAATCTTCTACACAAATTTTGGCTGGTTTGGTTGTGGGGGGTGCGATTGACGACGCACTACTTCAGCAAATTCGCGGTAACACATCCATGCACTTAGTTGCATTCCAGGGCGATCGCATAACTGCTTCTACTTTACAGCTTAATCGCGATCGACCCTGGCAAGCTCCCCAGCCTGAATCTCTACCTAAAGTGGCAAAGATTGCAGGCGAAAACTACTTGATTAAAACGATCGGGCTACCAGGATTCGATCGCGCAACCCTCAAAATCGCCGTACTCAAGTCTGTCATACAAACCGAACAAGCAGAACAAAAGTTGTGGTTTGTGGTGGGTGGCTTTGGGCTGCTGGGAAGTTTCCTGGTGACGGGAGTGACACTCTGGGGATTTCGCATCACCCAATCTCTGGGGCGTCGGATTCAAAGCCTAACCCAAGCAACCCAGCAATTAGCCCAAGGCGACTTAACGACTCGCATTCCTGTCAACAACCAAGATGAAGTGGGGATTCTGGCACAATCATTTAACGTTATGGCACAAGAGCTAACAAATCGCGATCGACAACTAAGCCAACAAATGCAGCAATTAGAAAGCACGCTGAAAGAATTGCATCGTACCCAGAGTCAGATGGTGCAGAGTGAAAAAATGTCAGCACTAGGGCAAATGGTAGCAGGCGTAGCCCATGAAATCAACAATCCAGTTAGCTTTATTCACGGCAACATCACATACGTCAATCAATATACACAAGAACTGCTGCGATTGCTCAATTCATATCAACAGCACTATCCGAACCCTCCCCAATCGCTGCAAACAGAACTAGATGATGTGGATCTAAATTTTCTGAGTGAAGATCTCACCAAGGTACTGCATTCGATGCAAGTAGGCTCCGATCGCATTCGGGAAATTGTAATTTCGCTCCGCAATTTTGCTCGCCTGGATCAAGCAGAATTGAAGTTTGTCAATCTGCATGAAGGCATTGATAACACATTAATGATTGTGCAACACCGCATCAAAGCGACAGCACAACACCCAACCATTGAGATCGTAAAACAATATGGCGATTTGCCGCAGGTAGAATGCTATGCAGGACAACTCAACCAAGTATTTATGAACCTGCTAGTAAATGCGATTGACGCCTTGGAGGAGAGCAACCGAGGGCGCAGTTTCGATCAGATTGCCACCAACCCGAACACGATCTGCATTACTACCTCTCGCACGGAACCAAATCAAGTGCAGATAGTGTTTGCCGATAATGGTGCAGGTATTCCAGAGAATGTGCGATCGCGCCTATTTGACCCTTTCTTCACCACCAAGCCAGTGGGAAAGGGAACCGGGTTAGGCTTATCTATTAGCTATCAGATAATTGCTGAAAAGCATGGCGGAAAATTATGGTGCGATACTGCACCAAACTGCGGCACGAAATTTATCATCGAGCTGCCAATATCGGGCAACCATCAAGTTCATTAGGGAAATAATTATAGCACTTATGGTGTAACATGAGTTACGCTTAGGTAATTGATAATTGGCAATTAGCAATTGCTCTGAAGGTCTGTAGTGAGGACTTTAGTCCGCATTCACCTGAGGAATAAAATCAAATCCGGTAGCATCCGAATTATGTAGTGCGAGCGAGACGCTCGCGATCCACTCGCGAGCGAGACGCTCGCACTGAACGATTCAAATATATAATTCCGATGCTACCGGAAACGATATAAAATCCGAACGAGCGAACCAATTTTAGGATGGCGATTCCAGCGAAAATGATATGATTTAACCTTAACAAAAACGGTTCGTATTGCCCTTCATTTTGTGTTTGGGCTGCGGACTGAAGTCCGCACTACGAACCTTACTGATTGCGGTCATTCGAGCGGAGGCTATATCACTTAACCGCAACCTACTAATAAGGATTACGGCGTGGGATTGGGATAATTCGCGTGTACCGAATTGATTTCTGCTACGATATCTCGATCGAGAGTCACCTCCAAACTGCTAAGATTTTCCTCAAGTTGTGCGATCGATGTTGCACCGATAATTGTGCTAGTTACGAACCAACGCGATCGCACATAAGCCAAAGCCATTTGCGCCGGACTCAAACCGTGCGATCGCGCAATCTCAACATAGGCTTTCACGGCATCGTTCAGATTAGTTTTATCGTAACGTTGACCGAATCCTGCGAACAAAGCCAGTCGGGAATTTTCCGGGATTCCATTTAGATATTTACCCGTTAAAAGTCCGAAACCCAAGGGACTGTAAGCCATCAATCCCACATTTTTAAATCTGCAAGTTTCTGCCAAATTCATGTGAAAAGTCCGATTGCTCAAACTGAAAGCATTCTGAATCGAAATAACCTTCGGCAAATCGTGTTTTTCGGCTAATTCGCAAAACTCGCAAACTCCCCAAGGCGTTTCGTTGCTCAAACCCAAATAGCGAATTTTGCCAGCTTTAATTAAGTCAGCAAATACCTCTAATTGTTCCAAAATCGGTACGGTTTCGTGTTCTTGGGCGATGTCGTAATCTGGCGCACCAAATAGGGGCACGTAGCGATCGGGCCAGTGGATCTGATAGAGGTCGATGTAGTCTGTTTGCAGGCGCTTCAGGCTGTCGTTCAGGGCTTTTTCGACATTTGGGCGATCGATCTGATTTTTCCCTTCCCTAATCCACTTCAATCGAGTGCTTCTCCCCGCCACTTTAGTAGCTATAATGACTTTATCCCGCTGCTGTCGCGCCAACCATTCGCCGATATATTCCTCGGTTTTGCCCTGAGTTTCGGGTTTTCCCGGCACCGGATACATTTCTGCCGTATCGATAAAGTTGATGCCTCGGGCGATCGCAAAATCGAGCTGTTCAGCCGCTTCTGCAACCGTATTCTGCTGGCCGTAAGTCATCGTACCCAAACAGATTTCAGATACTAATAAGTCGCTGTTACCTAGTTTTTTGTATTCCACGATCTCAATTGCCGAAAAATTATCTAATTCTATCTTACCGAAAAACCTTGATTTAATATACAGCTCAGAAAAGTGAGATCGGCTTTCTCCTCTATTCCTCTTTTTCTCTGCGATCTCTGCGCCCTCTGCGGTTAAAAAAAATAAAATATCTCCGCAATTAAGTGCTAATATAAATAATTACTCTCCCTCCGATGTATGAGCAGTCGCCAGCCAAAAGTTCCATTTGTAAACCTTTACCTGCAACACCAACCAATCGAATCTCAAATAGCAGCAACACTTGCAACAATTATCCAGCACGGAGACTTTATTTTAGGTGAAGCACTGGCAGAATTTGAAACAGCCTTTGCAGCAGCTTCTGGAGTAAAATACGGCGTAGGAGTGGCTTGTGGAACTGATGCGATCGCCCTCGGACTCCAAGCTTGTGGCATCCATCCGGGCGACGAAATCATCCTCCCAGCCAACACATTTATCGCTACTATAATTGGTGTGATTCAAGCCAAAGCAGTACCTATTCTGGTAGATTGTGACCCGGAAACCGCCCTGATTGACCTCACAGCAGCCGAAACAGCAGTCAGCTCAAAAACTAAAGCAATTATCCCCGTACACCTCTACGGTCAAATGGTATCGCCTAGGGAAGTTTTAGATTTTGCTAGCCGCCACAAATTAATGATATTTGAAGATGCGGCACAAGCCCATTTAGCCGAAAGAGAAGGATACCGTGCAGGTTCCTTTGGTAAAGCAGCAGCATTCAGCTTTTATCCCAGCAAAAACCTCGGCTGTTTTGGCGATGGTGGGATGTTAATTACTAACGATGCAGAAATAGCACAAAAAATGCGAACTCTCCGCAATTACGGAGCACCCAGCAAATATTTGCACGCAGAAATCGGCACCAACAGCCGCCTCGATAATTTGCAAGCCGCCGTGCTCAATTTGAAATTGCCTTACTTGGAAAAATGGAATCGCGATCGCACCGACGCCGCTCAATACTACAATACTCTACTAGAACCCCTGAAACCCAAAGGCATTGTACCGATCGCCAATCACAGCGGCACAGGTCACATTTATCACCTCTACGTAATCCAGATTACTGACAAAAGCCCGTTACGGAAGCCCTCCCCTACGGGGGCTACGCCAACGAAGAGGATCGCCCGCAACACCCTTCAGGAACATCTCACCCGAGAAGGCATCCAAACAGGCATCCACTATCCCGTACCTTGCCACCTGCAACCAGCCTACCAAAACTTAGGCAATCCGGGCGACTTCCCCCACACCGAAACCCTGTGCGAACAAATTTTATCCTTGCCAATGTATCCCGGATTGAGCAATACTCAGATCGAGCAGGTTGTAAGGGCGATCGAGAAATCAGTTGACAGTTGACAGTTGACAGTTGACAGTTGACAGTTGACAGTTGACAGTTGACAGTTGACAGAAGGAAGACGCAATACTGAAGGAAGGCGCAATACTGAAAGAAGACGCAATGCTCTAGATGGAAGAATACACAGACAGTAAACTGTTTCGCGATCGGTATTTTACCTTTAATTAAGTTAATTTACTTAATTGTTTATAAAAGTTATGGTGAGGATGTTGCAAGCCATAGAGTAGAAATCTCAAAGCGTTGGAGTTGGGAATTAACAAATCTTTAACTCACCGTTCACAATCGCTTTCGCGTTGCGAATCCAGCGCGGCCATGTCAAAACTTCTCAAACCATGCAAATCCAGCGCCGAATTCGCATTGTTCTCAAGCGATACCTCATGGGGGAAGGTATCACGGTACTCCTAGTGCTGCTTTACGCCCCCCTGCTAGTACACTGGTACGACGGCTGGTTCAACAAAAACATCAGCATCGAACACGAATATTTCAGCCACGGAATAATTGGTTTACCCTACGCCGCTTATATTGCTTGGACAAACCGAAACTGCTGGCGGCGCTTAGGCGACTCGCCACATCCTTTGGGAAGCTTTTTGCTGTTAATAGCAACGCTTTTTTATCTGAGTCGCTTAAGCGATTTGGTGAATTTATCTCTACCACTAATGCTAGCCAGTATTTGCTTGTCTTTAAAAGGATTTTCCGGCTTAAAATTGCAAGCAATGCCGCTTTTGTTCGTATTTTTTGCCTCGCCAAATCACATTCCTTACCTCATAGAACCCTACGCCTTGCCGTTACAGCACTTCATTGCTCAAGTATCAGGCTGGATCTTAATTAAAGTCGGTCTGAACGTGAGAATCGAAGAAATTTATCTGTACGTAAACGATCGCATTGTCGAAGTCGCCCCTCACTGTGCAGGCTTAAAAATGCTGTTTACCAGTCTTTATGTCAGCTTAATTTTGATAGATTGGACGGGAGTTTGGAGTTCCCAAAAAAGAAGCATTTTGTTTTTAGTGGCCACATCTATCATTAGCATCACTTCCAACATTCTCCGCAACACTTTGCTGACTTACTTTCACGGAACCGACAGAGAGAGACTTTTTACTTGGTTGCACGCCGGATGGGGCGGAGACTTGTATTCTGCTTGTATACTAGGCTTATTGGTACTTCTCATCAACGGGATGGAAAAGTATTTCCCAAGCCAGCCTGCCGATTAATGAAACAAATGATTTCAGCACGGAAACTACTGCGGCGCTACCAAGTATCTAAAATTGTGGTACTGGTGTTTTTGCTGGTACTGGTTGCGGGAGTAGCAATTCCTGGCTACGCGACGGGAAGGTGGCCTTGGACAAATCCGCCAACAGTTACAAACCTCAAGCAGTTAAAAAGTTTGCGCCAACACGGGATGACACTTCCTGACTGGGAGGTGATCCGCATCCAGAATAACCTTCAAATTGGCGGACACAGATGGTTAGTTGAAGAAATTAAAAATCATCAAACAATTGCCATTTTATTGCTAATGCCTCAAAATTCCCCCAAAAACCAGCCGCAAGTAGAATGGCTAGATATTGATGGATTTCACCGGTGGCAAACAGATTCTCATCGCACTTTGAGGTTTACAGTTAAATTAGCGCCAACATCCGACAAGCCCTCACCTACTATCGAGACGAGGTTTTTCCGAAGCTGGACTTCTCAACAAACTTTTGCTGTCGTGCAGTGGTACGCTTGGCCTAATGGGGGTTCTCCAGCAACCAGCCGCTGGTTTTGGGAAGATAGCATTGCGAGGCTGTCGAACCGCCGCGCCTCTTGGGTTGCTGTCAGTATCATAGTTCCCATCCAACCGCAGGGCGATATTAAGATAGTTGAACCGCTGCTGGAATCTCTGGGCCAAAGTGTTCAGACTCAATTAATGGCAGAAATTTTCTGAGTTTAATCAAGAGGGCGATTGAAATCGCTTCTACACAAACAAAGACCGCCTCCGCGGGCTAGAAGAATCAAGAGGAAAAGTTAAACGAATTTGGTATCAAGAGTAGATATTTATAGTTGAGAATTGCGGAGATGAAACTTAAAAAACAGCGAAACATTGAAAATATTACCCTTTTTTATTATTTCAAAATGCCGGATAAATTCATAATTAGAAATCGCGTCGCTTTTTCCTTGGCTGGCCTGTATTCAAGTGCTTGGACTCTATCTTTCGCTGCTGTATTGTGGGGCTTTAACGGCAAGGTTTTTTCAGAAACGGCTTTAGCCCAATCTGTTGTTCCTAGTTCTGAGCGACTTGTGCCGCCACAGCCACTGCGCGTACCGCCACCGCCACCTACTAATTTCAACAGGGAAATTAACCCAGCTTTTCGGAATCGGCCGTACCGCCTGGGCCCGGGAGACCAGATTTCCGTTCAAGTTCAGCGCTTTCCAGAGCTAAATTTTACGGGTGCAATCAGCCCTGAAGGGGTAATTGTACTGCCGCTAATCGGCACAGTAAATGTGCGCGGCCTTACCGTCGAAGAAGCACAGCAGCGCCTCCGCGAGCGCTTTACTCAATTTATCAAAAATCCTCAAGTCTCGGCTGCTTTGCTCGTTCAGCGCCCGGTAGTGGTGACGGTGACGGGGGAAGTGGCCAGGCCTGGTTTTTATCCGCTGCAAACTCCGCAGCTTCCGGCGGCTTTGGCTGCTGCTGCTGGGACGACTCCGACGGCTGAACTGCGGGCGGTGCGGGTGCGGCGGACTTTGCCGGGTGGTGCTGTGGCTGAGCAAGTTGTTGATATTTTGACGCCGCTGCAAACTGGTATTGCTCCGCCGGATTTGCGTTTGGAAGATGGAGATGCGATCGTCGTACCGTATAAACAGGTTACAGCCGATCGCAAGTCCGATCGAGATTTAGCATCCAGATACAGCCTAGCCGCTGCCGCTGTCCCCGTTCAAATCACAGTCACCGGAGAAGTCAGCAAACCTGGTTTTTACACGCTTCCGGCGGGTTCAGGTCGAATTTCCGCCGCTTTGACGATTGCGGGGGGAGTCACGGGAAAAGCCGATTTACGAGCCGTGCGAGTGCGACGGACGCTGGTGGATGGCTCCTCGGTGGAGCAACCCCTCGACCTCTACACTCCCTTAGCAAAGGCTAACGATTTGTTTGATTTTCCTTTGGCCTCGGGAGATGTGATTGTCATCCCAGAATTGGACGCTAGTATCAAAAACCTAGACTACGACAAAGCTTTGGTGGCGCGTTCTACGCTGATGAAGCCCAAGATCTACGTTCGAGTTTTGAGTTACGCTAGTGGTAGTTTGACCTCGTTTTACCTAGAAAATGGCAGCAAGTTTTTGGATGCTATCAACAACTTGCCTGTGAATCTGGCTGATTTGCGGAAAATGGCCTTGATCCGGTTCGACCAAAAGCAAGGTAGAGCAATCAACCGCAAGATAGATGCAAAAGCTGCTTTGGAGGGCAATGTTTCTCAGAACCCGATGCTGGAAGATAATGATGTGATTGTGATTGGTCGGAATCTGGTAGAGCGTATTGGTTATGTTCTCAATACCTTTACTCGACCATTCCGGGATACTTTGGGATTTATTCTGTTTTTTGAGCAGTTGAGAAATGGGGTAAACAATCTGTTTGGGCCATCCAACAACAATAATAATAGGTAGTTAGTGGTTAGTTGTTAGTGGTTAGTTGTTAGTGGTTAGTTGTTAGTTGTTGTTAGTTGTTGGTTGTTGGTTGTTAGTTGGTAGGGGCTGTACCCCGTGCCAGCCCTCAGTTGTAAGTTGTCAGTTGTCATTAGTCAGCAGTGCTGTCCCCGATCGCAAAAATCAGTCATTGGTCATTGGTCATTCAGTAGGTTGTTACACATAAACACGCTTAGGGAGAGGCGGTTTTGTACTCGTAAACTCGCTTCTATCAAAGACTGTTAGCTAAACCCGCCGAGACAAGATACTACAGCGGTTCTCAAAAAAATGAGGTATGCCCTGTTTGCCCAATGCCCTGTTGGCTCAATGCCCTGTTTGCCCTGTTTGCCAATGCCCTATTATGCACGTCTGGTACCTCAGATGGGAGCTCAAAAGGCTATAGTTTTTTTTCCATCACCTACTTAGTTAGGATTTATAGTTAGCAATTCTTCAATCTAAAATCTAAAATCTAAAATCTAAAATAGTTATGACTTTATCAGTTGTCAAACGTTATTTGATTGCTTTTGACCAATACAAGTGGGTGGGACTAGCCACTCTTGCGGTGACTGTGGGCGTGTCCGGAGTAGTTGCCGTGCAGCCAAATCAGGCGCCGGTTTACGTTGCTAAAGGTACGCTGGCCTACAGCAAGCCGACCGTGATTTTTTCATCAACCACTACCAAGATTCAACAGGAAGGACAAGAAATAACTAAAGATAAGTTGCTCAATCAACAGGTCATCCAAGCAGCCGCCAAAAAACTCATTAAAGCAGAAAACAAATTAAATAAACAAGCAGCAGAACTAAATTCAGAAGAATTGAACGAAAAAGTAAAAATATTGACTAAAAAGCTGAAAGACGGCGTGGAGATCAAGATGCCGACCAAGAGTAATGACCCCAGTGCTTTGATTCAAGTATCGTACAAAAATGCCGATCGCCAAAAAGCAGAAAAGCGAGCAGAGGCGTTGATGAACGAAATGGTGATTTACAGCGAAAATTCTAATAATTTCAGCGTCCGAAAAACGATCGCCCAAATTAACCAACGCTTGCCGAAAGTAACTCAGGAACTCAGAGAGGTGGAAGCAAAACTTGAATCCTACGAAAAACGAGAAGAAACTTCTATTTTAGCAGTTCAGAGCGGTACTTTGCCGCAAGCGATTATCGCCACCGAACAGCAGCAGCGGCAACTCCGGGTGCAGTTGGGAGCAATAGTAGCTCAAATTAAAAGCTTGCAGGAACGCTTGGGATTGAATGGAGAGCAAGCTTACGTGGCTCAAGCACTGTCTGCCGATCCAATTATTGCACAACTGCGAGTGCAACTGTTTTCGATCGAATCTCAGCTCAAAATTCTGCGTAGCGACTTGCAGGAGGAACACCCGAAAATTGTGGAATTGCTCAAACAAAAACAAGCTTTTGAGCAGCAGTTACAGCAGCGACAATCGGAGGTGCTCGGGGGTAACGGGGTGGCGGCTCCACTCAGAAGTGCCGATCGAATTCGGATAGACTCTTCTTTAGACCCGGCGAGACAGCAGCTAGCTCAAAGTTTGATTGCTTTACAAACGCAGCGGGATGTGGTGCAAGAACAACTCAAAGGAGTAGAGAACACTGAACGACAATTGCGCCAGGAATACGCGAAAATCCCCAACAAGCAGTTAGAACAAGCGCGGTTAGCCCAGCAAGTGGCGCTGAAAAAAGCTCTCTACGATAAGATGCAGGCGGCTTTGGTAGATGCTGAGGCGGCGAGAGCTGAGACAACGGGGAGTTTGACAGTCGCCCAGCCTCCCAAAATTGATGACGTTCCGCCAAACAAGAAAGGTTTGCCGGTGATGCTGGCGGTGGGCGGATTTGTGGGATTGCTGCTGGGCGGCGGGTTCATATTTTTGTTGGGAATGCTCAACGGGAAGTTTTACAGTTGGGAAGAAGTGCGGGCGGCTTTGGTGGAAAAAGAGGTGCCAATACTGGCTGTTTTGCCTGAAGTGATTGTGTTTGATTCCTATGGGGAGGAGATGCCGCTGGCTTTGGAACCCAATTCGCCTTATTTAGAGTTTTACGAGCGGTTGCGGACTAATTTACGCCGAATTGGCGAAAAGCCTGTAAAAGTGGTGTTGCTGACTTCGGCGGCGCCTTTGGAGGGAAAGAGTTTTAGTGCTTACAATTTGGCAATTGCGTCGGCTCGATCGGGTAAACGGACTTTGTTAATTGAAGCAGATTTGCGATCGGGTTCTAATGTGGAATCTTTGAAAATAGCTGCGGATCCTCTGGCGGCGGTGGAACCTTTGCACTATTACGGCAATATGAGCGAGTGCGTTTTGTTGGTTCCAGAGGTAGAGAACCTATATGTCGTGCCGAGTCCGGGCAGTTTGCGGCAGGCTTCGGCGGTACTGGAATCGAGCGAAATGCGGAGGTTGTTTGAGGATGTTCGCAATCGCTTTGATTTTGTGGTAGTGGATTCTCCGGCGTTGAGCGAGTGCAACGACGCGCTGACGCTGGAACCCTATACGGACGGTATAATTTTGGTGGCGCGGGCTGGTTATACTCTGGCGAGTATGTTGTCTGAGGCTGCGGATCAGTTGCTGGAATCTGATGATGAGGATTCGCACAAATCGGGGCCGCGGCTGTTGGGGGCGATTATTAATGGTGCTGATATTGCGGTGAAGTACCGCAATGATATTGATGAATTCGAGTTGCCTTTGAGTGCTGTGAGCGATGGGGCGATCGAAGTGCGATCGAGGCAATTACCGCAGCAGTCTAAGTCAAAAAACAAAGCTATTAATAGTAAATTCAACTAATTTTACATTCGATAGCATCTTAGTTGTGCAGAGGTACGTAGTTGCGCTTCAGCGCTCCTGGCATTTAAGGTACGTAGTTGCGCTTCAGCGCTCTTTAAAAAACAGGTACGTAGTTGCGCTTCAGCGCTCTTGGCCTCTACGGTACGTAGTTGAGTTAGGATCGCAAATTAAATAACTTACAATTTTAATTATTATTGTGGGATGGGCGTCCCGCCCGTCTTTCCGGGACGGGCGGGACGCCCATCCCACTTTCAAGAGTGGAAGTTATTTAATTGTGATTCCTTAGCTAGAGGGTTCGCATCCCAACTACATACCGTAGAGGTACGTAGTTGCGCTTCAGCGCTCCTGGCATTTAAGGTACGTAGTTGCGCTTCAGCGCTCCTGGCATTTAAGGTACGTAGTTGCGCTTCAGCGCTCTTGGCATTTAAGGTACGTAGTTGCGCTTTAGCGCTCTTGGCATTTAAGGTACGTAGTTGAGTTAGCTAGAGAGCTCGCATCCCAACTACATACCGTAGAGGCACATAATTGGGCTTGGGCCCTCTTTTGATTAAAACCCACTAACGCAAATTGCTATTGATACTCCCCAGCCCGCTCCGGGACGGGGATTCTTGAAGAGTCCAGATACGAACTTTCAAGGGCGAAATCAAAGCGCCCCTACCCGCTCAGCTTAAATAAATCCAAGCTTTGCGTATACTTTTAGCTTTCTATGCTTTCGGAGTCCATCACTAATGCCAAAGATACGGTACGCTCAACAACCTGCCATTATTTGCCCTTTAACTGTTCCGAATCGAAGTCGGATATGTCCGTTGCCTGGATTTCTCAGAACTAGGATGTCTCAACACGTAGATGGTTATTCTTACTTACTGTTCCATTGTATCACAAATACTGAAGGCGGTTGAAACCGCCACCGACTTATCCCCGTGTCGGTAGCCCGGGGCCGGGCGGGCTCGTCCTTCGGTCAAAAGAGCTACTTAGGCAAATTGGTTGTTCAACGCAACGAAACCAGGATTAAGCTTCGAGTCTGTGAGTGAATTCAACCAGCTATCGGCGACACCGAAGTTGGAGACTGAGTTGGAATTAATCCCGACATTAGAGGCTCCGATTCCGCCACCCAGTAGCTCGTCGGCGATAGATTTGTTCACCAAATCTGCTCTTCCCTGCGCCGGAGCCCCAGACAAGCTGGAAGTCTTTCGCAGGCCACCGTTGAGTAGCTCGTCGTTTGTCAAAGTGAGACTACTTGCCGTTCTATTCCCAAATTCTGAGTCATTATCGACGATCGTCAGAACGGCGCTACTTTGGGTTCCAATCGTGGCGCCTGTCGGGTTGACCAAACTTAAATTGACAGTTTCGTCAAGCGGAAAGAAAGCGCCATCCGGGAAAAGGTCATCGATAATGGGAATAGTGATGGTTTTGGGTGTTGAATCCCGATTGGCAAAATTGACAGCGATCAAACCATTGCTGTAATCAGCAGGGGCTGTAGCAGTACCATCGGTCAAGTTGACAAAAGCTGAGACTGCACCGAGATCGCTGCCAGTGCGAGTGACTGTCACTGCTGCAACGGGCGTTCCATCTTCGTTGACACTGAAGAAAGGGGCACTAAATTGCAGGGTGCTGTCATTGTCTACGATCGTCGTAATGGCGGTGCTTTGCCCTCCAATCGTCGCATTTCCTGTCGGGTTAACCAAACTTAAATTGATAGTTTCGTTTGGCTCCACCAAAGTGTCGTTGACAATGGGAAGATTGACGATCTTGGGTGTAGAATCCCCAGCGGCAAAATTGACAGCGATCGGAGTATTGGCGTAGTCACCAGGGGCGATCGCAGTTCTATTAGTGAGGTTCACAGTAGCTGAAACTGCGTCAACACTACTACCAGTGCGAGTGACTGTCACGGCTGCGATCGGTACGCCATCTTCTCTGATCCTGAAGGTAGGGGCGCTAAATTGGAGGGTGCTGTCATTGTCAATGATGTCGAAAGTGGCGGTACTTTGGGTGCCAATCGAGGCATTGCCTGTCGGGCTGCCCAAAGTTAAGGTGAGATTTTCGGTAGGCTCTACCAAGGTGTCGTTGACAATGGGAATGGTGACTGTTTTGGGTATGGTGTCCCCAGCGCCAAAATTGACCAAGATCGGAGTATTGGCGTAGTCAGCAGGGGCTGTAGCAGTTCCATCTGCCAAACTGACGGTGGCTGAGACTGCACCGGTACTAACACCAGTGCGAGTAACTGTCACGACTGCAACGGGTGTTCCATCTTCATTGGTGCTAAAGGTAGGGGAACTAAATTGCAGGCTGCTGTCATTCTCTGCGATGTCCAAAATGGCGGTACCTTGGGTGCCAATGGTGGCATTGCCTGTCGGGCTAACCAAACTTAAATTGATTGTTTCGTTACCCTCCACCAAAAGGTCGTTGACGATCGGAATATCGATCGTCTTGGGTGTGTTGTCCCCATCAGCAAAATTGACAAGGATCGGAGTACCGGTGTAGTCAGCAGGGGTTGTAGCAGTACCATCAGCCAAGTTGACGCTGGCTGAGACTGCACCAATATTACTGCCAGTGCGAGTGACTGTCACGGCTGCGATCGGTACGCCATCTTCTCTAACCCTGAAGGTAGGATCGCTAAATTGTAGGGTGCTGTCATTGTCTAAGATGTTCAAAGTGGCGGTACTTTGGTTGCCAATAGTGGCATTGCCTGTCGGGCCAACCAAACTTAAATTGACTGTTTCGGTAGGCTCTAGCAAGGTGTCGTTGGCGATCGGAATATTGACCGTTTTGGGTGTAGAATCCCCATCGGCAAAATTGACAGGAATCGGAGTACCGGTGTAATCATCAGGGGCGATCGCAGTACCGTTGGTCAAATTCACGTTGGCTGAGACTGCACCAGCACTACTGCCATTACGAATGACTGTCACTGCTGCAACGGGCGTTCCATCTTCGTTGACGCCAAAGGTAGGGGAACTAAATTGCAGGCTGCTGTCATTGTCTACGATGTTGACAGTGGCTGTGCTTTGGGTGCCAATGGTGGTATTGCCTGTCGGGCTACCCAAAGTTAAACGGACAGTTTCGTTACCTTCTACCAGAGTGTCATTGACGATCGGAATATTGACCGTTTTGGGTGTGGTGTCGCCAGCGGCAAAATTGACAGCGATCGGAGTATTGGCGTAGTCACCAGGGGCGATCGCAGTGCCATCGGCCAAGCTGACGGTTGCTGACACAGCACCAGCACTATTGCCAGTGCGAGTTACTGTTACGGTTGTGATGGGGGTTCCATCTTCGTTGACACTGAAGCTGGATCCACTGAATTGCAGGCTGCTGTCATTGTCTAGGATGTTCAAACTGGCGGTACCTTGCGTTCCAATCGTCGCACCACCTGTCGGGTTTGCCAAAGTTAAGTTGACTGTTTCGGTACCTTCTACCAAGGTGTCGTTGACGATCGGAATATTGATCGTCTTGGGTGCAGAATCGCCAGCGCCAAAATTGACCAGGATCGGACTATTGTTGTAATCAGCAGGGGCTGTAGCACTACCATTGGCTAGGTTCACAGTAGCTGAAACTGCTGCGGTACTGCTACCAGTGCGAGTGACTGTCACGGCTGCGCTTGTTGTCCCATCTTCGTTGACACTAAAGGTAGGAGCACTAAATTGCAGAGTGTTCGCAGGGGCAGTGTCATTGTCTATGATGTTGAAAGTGGCTGTACTTTGCGTCCCGATTGTGGCATTGCCTGTCGGGCTACCCAAAGTTAAGCGGATATTTTCGGTACCCTCTACCAAAGTGTCGTTGACGATCGGAATATTGACGACTTTGGATGTGGAGTCGCCAGCGGCAAAATTCACCAGGATCGGAGTATTGCCGTAGTCACCAGGGGCTGTAGCAGTACCATCGGCCAAGCTGACAGTGGCTGAGACTGCACCAGAGGCTACACCTGTGCGAGTGACTGTCACTGCTGCAATGGCCGTCCCATCTTCGTTGGCGCTGAAGACAGGAGCACTAAATTGCAGGCTGCTGTCATTGTCTGCGATGTCCAAACGGGCGGTACCTTGCGTTCCAATCGTCGCACCACCTGTCGGGTTAACCAAACTTAAATTGACTGTTTCGGTAGCTTCGAGCAAAGTATCGTTGACGATCGGAATATTGATCGTCTTGGGTGCAGAATCGCCAGCGGCAAAATTGACCAGGATGGGAGCATTGTTGTAGTCAGCAGGGGCTGTAGCAGTACCATTGGCCAAGTTGAGGCTGGCTGAAACTGCTGCGGTACTGCTACCAGTGCGAGTGACTGTCACGGCTGCGATCGGTACGCCATCTTCTCTAACCCTGAAGGTAGGAGCACTAAATTGCAGAGTGCTCGCAGGGGCAGTGTCATTGTCTACGATGCTCAAAGTCGCAGTACCTTGTGTCCCAATCGTCGCACCACCTGTCGGGTTTGCCAAAGTTAAGTTGACAGTTTCAGTACCTTCCACCAAAGTGTCATCGACAATCGGAATGGTAATAGTCTTGGGTGCTGTGTCCCCAGCGGCAAAATTGACAGGGATGCCAGCATTGTTGTAGTCAGCAGGGGCTGTAGCAGTACCATTAGTCAAATTCACAGTAGCTGAGACTGCGGCGGTACTGCTGCCAGTACGAGTGACGGTTACGGCTGCAACGGCCGTGCCATTTTCGTTGACACTAAAGGTAGGAGCACTAAATTGCAGAGTGCTCGCAGGGGCAGTGTCATTGTCTACGATGCTCAAAGTGGCAGTGCCTTGCGTCCCAATCGTTGCACCACCTGTAGGGCTGCCCAAAGTTAACTTGACTGTTTCGGTACCTTCCACCAAGGTGTCATCGACAATGGGAATGGTAATAGTCTTGGGTGCTGTGTCCCCAGCGGCAAAATTGACAGGGATGGCAGCATTGTTGTAATCACCAGGCGCTGTTGCAGTTCCATTGGTCAAGTTCACAGTAGCTGAAACTGCGCCCTCGCTACCACCCGTGCGCGTCACGGTTACGGCTGCAACCGCTGTCCCGTTTTCGTTGACGCTGAAGGTTGGGGCACTAAACTGAAGGCTAGGCTGATTTGCCGTGCCTTGATAGTCAATCTTCCGCACCAGGTAGTCGGAACTATCGTCTTTGAAAGAGCTGGCGGTGTAGGCAGCGGTGGGGCTATCGTAGGGTTTGGCGGAGAACCGCAGTTCGTCAAAAGCAGTGTTGGTGAGAGGCTTGGCTTCTATCTTGAATTGGAAACTGCCATCGGTGCGATCGCCAGTGAAAGTCACTCCATCTGCACCCGCAGTAATCGCTTTTGGAGCGATCGGAGCGTTGAGACGAGTGATCGTAAAATTGCTGGCCGGTACCAGAGTCCCATTATTAAAGATTTGTAGCAAACCAACTTCATTACCTTGATCGCCAACTCCTGGGCTAGTTTTGGGACCCAAGGTGCTAAGGTCGATCGTGGCGCTAGTGATATTTTGGTTATCTGCCCATTTCAGCTTCAGCGCCTGAGATTGATTTGTGTTGGGATTATAGTTGATTTCCGCTCTAATTTTAGTGGTGTCGGTGAACCAACCATCATAGGAAGATGGGACACCAATACCAGGGCTACTGCCATAACTCAACCAGCTTTTAGGATTTTCATTAGTTGGTAAGGTGAGATTGGCGATCGCTTGAGGATTAAGGTAATCAGTTTCCACGCCATCAAAAGCTATCCCAGACAGTTTGATACCTTGATTCTGGGCAGCAGTCGGCCATTTTGTAATTAGGTCATTGACGCTGGTGAAATTAGTGGGTTGACCCAAAGAACCATTCAATGGAGTAGGCATAGCTTCTGTTTTGATAGTAATTAACGATTAGAAGTGACTGAAAACCAGAGAGTTTGGCTTTCTTTATAGTTATCGGTCACGATATGAAGTGTTTCATCGTCAATTACTGCGATCCGGATAAATTTCAGATAAATTTTTCAGCAATGCAAATAGCGGGTTTTCCACATACGTAGGGGAGAGTTTAAATAATTGTCAAGATACGTGAATTTACGTATAATAATTATCAAAATATGTGAAGGTGTAGTTAGACGGCAGCGGTGTTCTCTCTGGACTCTGAAGGTGAATACCGTTGGATTAAAGTTTTTTATCATTGCGAGGAACAAATTATTTGTAGGGTGCGTCAAAGTAAAGATCGTATCCAAAAAATATCGAAAATCTCACAGCTACGCACACCCGCGACAATATTTGAGCCAACAAACCCAAAAATTGTTTGGTAGCAATACTTTTAAAAATTGCTATTAAAAGATGAGGTACGTTGTTGGGCTTCAGCCCTTCTTGGCTTAAGTGGTGATATAAGCTGTCAGTTATACCTCATCTTTTTGAGAAAGGCTATATATATTTGAATCGTTGAGCGTGCGAGCGTCTCGCTCACGATTCAGGCCGCGAGCGAGACGCTCGCACTACATAATTCCGATGCAACCGGAAATGATATAAAAACAATACGCTTGGGTTAGAGGTTGTCCGAAGAGAGGAACGATTGGCGAAAACTAACATTCCTCGCAATGACCGAAATAGGTTACTAATCCCTAAAATCGCGTACTATCTAACACCCCGTGCAAACCAGCGCCGCATCAACTCAACCTGAAAACAATAACCATCACCAACTTCCTCAATCAACTCCCGTTGCCTAAGCAAACCGACAGCATCAAAATCATCAGGAAACTCTTGTAAAATAGTTTCCCGACTAACGATTCCCCCTTCCCCTTGTGCAGCCAAAAACTGCAAAATAGCTAATCCTGCCGCATCTACTTGATTGCTTTGAATATCTGCAAAGAAGAAACTGCCAACACTTAAAGCCTCTGGGATTGCTGCTTCCACATCCGCTAAAGTTGCCAGTCGGCGGATAGAGGGAATTTGCTCGTTTTTGAGAGCGACAATTTCAGCGCAGAGGAGTTGTATTAGGAAAGGGTGACAGCGGGTGAGTTGCAAAACTCGATCGACCGCATTCGGTTCGTAACGCAGGGTAAAATCTTGGACGGGTTGCTCAATTAGTTGACGCGCTTCTGGTTCTTTTAGGTAGCTGATATGAACGACTTGGACATTGATTAAATAGCTTGCCCAACGCTGAAATTCTTCTATGGTATGACTACCAGCTAGCATTACTTTGAAGCGGGGACGATGTTGAATTAGGTGACGCAACATTCCCAAAACATCTTGCTCGTCGAAACGTCCTTTTCTGATGGCATCATCTAGCGCCTCGAATTCATCTAAGGCAAGCAGGGCAATATTTTGTGCTAGGGCTGCTTCTACTTTGTCCAGCCATTCATCAAAGCGGGTGAAAGGGTCATCTTGCAGTGTTTCGCGATCGAGAGATGGGAGAGTTAACGCGCTTTGGCGCTTCGCTGAGTTTGTCATACTCCTAGCGATATTGTAGAGAAACCCAGCAGAATCACTTGCTGATGAAACTGGGCTTTGCAAGTCTACAAACATGGGAATAATATTGCTCGGTAGCAAGCGTCCAAGGTTGTTGAGTAGGGAAGTTTTGCCCATGCGCCGTTGACCGTACAGTAGCAAGGGTGGGCGGCGGCGGTCTAGGAGTAATTGCTCGATGCGCGTGCCGATATCAGTACGCCCGGTGAAGATTTCCTGCTGTTCTGTCAGGGGTACGCCGATGATATAAGGGCTGTCAATTTCTTGGCGAAGTTCGACTGCTTCTGCTAGTTCTCGTATATGGTTGGTGACTATTTCCGACCAATTGGTAGCAATGGGGCGAAAACGAACAGAATATTTATCGCTGCTGCGGGTGAATTCTCGTATTAAATTGTTTAATTTTTCTGCTACCGAACTGAGAGCTAAACGCTGGTTGTAAGGACTTTTCTGGTTGAGGGCTGCATCTACGTCTTGGCTGATATAACTGAAGCTACTGAGTATGGTGCTGACTTGACTGTTTAGTTCGCCGATCGATATACTGCGGTGAGCGTTACTTATGGCTGTTACGTCTGCACAGATTTCTAGCCTTTGTACATCCTGTTTAATCTTTGTTAGCCGATCGGACGATCGCCGATAGCTAGTATATCCAAAAAATATAAGTAAAAATGCACAAATGAGTGCAAATACATAAAACATTAAAATATGAGCTGGCAATAAATTAATGCAGCTCGCTAAAATTGCTGTGTTAGATTTGCGTTAGGGAAAAAGAGAATAGAGTGCCCAGTACCTTTAGACTCTGGACACCCACGCTCCCCCTGAACATTACCGTTAAGCTACCGTTCAGAAGCTTTGATTAAACTTTTGAACAATTGGAGAGCTAAATGGCTAATTTTTATCGACCACTGTTAATTGTTGCAGTGGTGATTTGCGCCATCTTGAATGACGTACCTTTTAATGATCCAGTCGTGTTTCCCGTTATCATCCAATTACTCATGCCTATGGAGGATAGGAGCAAGGGCAAGGATGACGACAAGCATGAATAGCAACAGTGTGAATCGTTGAACTACTTTTTGTAATCAAGACCAGCTAAGTAAGGTGACAACTTACTTGGCTTTTTTGTTTTACACGATTACACCGCTTTAAACGAATACAGTCTGTTTTCGTTAATACATATTTGTATTATACATTTAGACGTGACTGACTTAAAAGTTTATGAAGTTGACTTGTGACTGACTTGTGACTGACTTGTGACTGACTTGTGACTGACTTATTGTTAACAATGAAATTATTGCATAAATTGGCTCCGCAAGACCGATTGCCAGCCCCCTAGAGGCAAGAGGCGGTTTCAGCCTCAAAATTATCCAACTTAACTGCGCGATAGCTTAGCTTATTTCTAGCACCATCTAGTAGCAAAAGGTGAGTAAATGATTCAGCTTTAGAGGCAAATTAGTTCTCACGGCATTTACTTTTTAAAATGAGCGAATAGCTTTATCTGTTGCAAACCTTCTTCATGCCAATTATCCCCTGTTTCCCCATCTTCCAGACTAAATAATCGTTCTCTACACAGGATTTGCATCAGCAGAGGCCAGCATTCACTTTGATTCAAAATCCACTCGACATCCTCATCGGGAAAAGGAATGGGCGAACTGGCTATCAACTCCCGTGCTTCTTCTTCAGTCATAGCTCCCAGAGTTGTAGTATATCCAAAAATATTGAAAAAAGGCGAACTATGTCCGGTGCTAGTCGCTAATTCAATCGGTGATTCAGGAGCAGCTAAAACAAACCCTAGATTCCCATTTGTTTGGTTGGTTGCTAAAGAACGCAAACTTTCCCAAAATCCATCATCTAATTCCGGACAGCGTTGTAAACCGACACCAATTTCGTCTAGTAAGATGACTGTCGGCTGATGTAAATTACGGCTAACTACATCCATAAATCTATCCAAGTCGCAAGGATTAGGCACTGCCATTTTCAGGGATTCTAAAATATATCGCAGCAGCCCTTCCCGATTCTGAAGTCGCGAATCTTGAAAATCTACGAATATCCAGCGATAGTTTTCTGGATTGGGCAACCAGTCAGATTTTTGATTGGGACGTAACTGTTCTATTGATGTGGTGGTAATGTTTTTTAAGTATTGCAGTAGAGAAGTTTTACCGCTGCGCTTTTTGCCGATAATGGCCGCATTTTGCAATGGAAGGCGTTTGAGCAAATTGAATAGGCGTTTGAGTTCTTTCTCGCGTCCAAAGAAGCAGCGCGGATGGGTGATGGGATTCCCAGTTATAAACGAAGAAGTTTCCTCAAAGATTTGTTGTGAATTAGGCTGAGGTGACTGAGGATTTGTTATTTCTAGAGTGGCAATGGTGTTCCACTTAAACCCCAATTTCTCGCTAATTTCAACAAAATTTCGATAATCAACAGGTTGTCCCGCCAGAAATTTCGTGACAGTAGATCGGGATAATCTCAATGTTTCAGCCAAATCCACCTTACTCGCAAAGCCCCTCATCACTACAGCCGATTGGACTTGTTCAATGCACCCTGGAGAAACTCTAAGCGATCGCCCCATAATTATTATCAGCAAATAATATTTATTCGATCGTTAATCTGCAATATGCTTGTAGATTTCCAGCAAGATAAATGTCTAATAATCATTTAAATATTAACCAACTATTGTCCTGTGATAATTATAGCACAATCGATCGCACTCCTCAACAAGAACTTTTGCATCAAGCTCATTCCTATTCTCTGGCAATCCGTGGATTCATCATCACCAGTGTTTTGCTCTATCTTGTAGGTATCGGTTCCTTTGTGGCTGGCAAAGTTCCAGAAGGAACAATTAACACCGCCAGCGAGTTAACACTCAAGATCCTGTTTGTGCTCGTCAAGCTCGATCGACAAAACACCGATCGCCTAAATCGCCTATCCATAGACCAAGACTAACCACGGTATAACCGCTGGCCCGATCGCACTCTCAGGCAAAATCCAGCCAGGGCGATCGTCCGCCAGCTTATATCATCCGTCATTGGCCGGACATAATTACTTAAAAAATGTGTCGAACTATTGATTAGATTCCGGGCGTTTCTGGCGCTTATTCTGGATAAACTGTTCCAAATCTGCGATCGCATCTTCAAAATCCGACAAATTAATTTTCTTAGCTTTAGCCTTCTTCGGCGGACTCACAGACTCACTCGCAGGCTTAGCTTGAGGCGACGGAGACTGAGGCTGTGCTGCTTCTGGGTTGGAAGCTTCTATATAATCAAACAATTCATCCAGGGACTGAAAAAAAGCTTGAGCCGAGGCCCGGCGTGAATCTTTCAAATCATCCTCATCCATCATAAGCCACTCCATAGACTTCAAAACTTGCCTAGAAACTCTGCCCACCGGCACGTGCAGATATTAGACATCAAAACCTCAATCAACTAAAATCCTTGAGAAATTTCGCTTTTATCCTCTTGCGAGATCCCCCTAAATCCCCCTTAAGAAGGGGGACTTTGAGAAGAATCCTGTCCGCCCCTTAAGAAGGGCTTGACAAGGGGAACTTTGATCGCCTCTTGTTCCCCCCTTCTTAAGGGGGGCTAGGGGGGATCTGGGCCCTATCGTCAAACAGTAGACCGACACTGCATTTGACTTTCAGTTGACACGGCTTACGCATTGTCAGCCATCAATCTGTACTTAACTTTACACCCGCCGACAGGGTGATTTGAGACTTGGCGCACAGCCAGCTCAACATAATCGACCCTAAAAAAATCTCAGTTACTGTCTAATTAACCCTAGTCTAGTCGAGAATAAGGACACAGGACTTATGCAACTATTACCGCTGTTCAAAGGTTGCGATCGCAACGCACCACCTCGAAAGGACGGACAGACGGTGTTTTTTGCTTGAGTCCTAAGATTTCAAAGGCATTAGGAGATTTTAAGGTGACTCAAGGATTTGATTACGATTTAGCAATTATCGGCGCCGGCGTGGGCGGGCACGGGGCCGCCATACACGCGGTTAGCTGCGGGCTGAAAGTGGCAATTATCGAAGCAGGCGACATGGGCGGGACTTGCGTCAACCGCGGCTGCATTCCCTCCAAGGCGCTGCTGGCGGCTTCCGGGCGGGTGCGGGATATGCGGAATGCCCACCATCTCAAGACTTTGGGAATTCAGTTGGGAAGTGTGGATTTCGATCGAGGGGCGATCGCCAATCACGCTAATACTATTGTTAGCAAACTGCGCGGCGACTTGACAAACAGCCTCAAACGTTTGAACGTCGATGTCATCCAAGGTTGGGGCAAAATTGCCGCTGCTCAAAAAATTGCGATCGAAACCGATAAAGGCGAGAAAACTATTACCGCCAAGGATATTATTCTCGCCCCCGGTTCAATTCCCTTCGTCCCTCCGGGGATAGAAATTGACGGCAAAACTGTATTTACTAGCGATGATGCTGTCAGATTGGAATCTCTACCGAAGTGGATCGCAATTATTGGCAGCGGTTATATTGGTTTGGAGTTTTCGGATATTTACACAGCCCTCGGCTGCGAAATTACGATGATTGAAGCTCTAGATCAATTGATGCCAACTTTTGACCCGGATATTGCTAAATTAGCAGAACGAGTTTTGATTGCACCGCGCGATATTGAAACAAAAGTTGGTTTGTTGGCTAAGAAAATTATTCCTGGTTCGCCCGTAATTATTGAATTAGCTGATTTCAAAACTAAAGAAGTTGTGGAAATTTTGGAAGTTGACGCTTGTTTGGTAGCAACTGGTCGAGTTCCCGTCAGCAAGAATTTGGGGTTAGAAACAGTTGGCGTCGAAACGATGCGCGGCTATATTCCAGTTAACGATAAGATGCAGGTTTTGGTAGCAGGAGAACCGATCGCGAATTTGTGGGCGATCGGCGATGTTAACGGCAAAATGATGTTAGCCCACGCTGCATCTGCTCAAGGAATTGCCGCCGTCGAAAATATTTGCGGCCGCACTCGCGAAGTTGACTATTTGAGTATCCCAGCGGCGGCTTTTACTCACCCAGAAATTAGCTATGTGGGAATGAATGAACCTGCGGCGAAGGAGTTAGGAAAAACCGAAGGGTTTGAGGTCGCTTCTGTCAAGAGTTATTTTAAGGGAAATTCTAAGGCTATTGCGGAGGGTGAAACCGACGGTATGGCTAAGGTGATTTACCGGAAAGATACTGGGGAATTGTTGGGAGTTCACATTTTCGGTTTGCACGCTTCGGATTTGATTCAGGAGGCGGCAAATGCGATCGCCCAGCGGGATTCTGTGAACACTTTAGCATTCCGAGTTCACACGCACCCGACGCTTTCGGAAGTGTTGGATGAGGCTTTCAAACGGGCGGCTGGGGCGGCGGGCGGTCATTAATTTGTAGGGGCGGTGTTCTTTTTTTACACTCCTGGACGCACTCCACGCAAAGAAACCGGGTTTTTTACTTAATCTGTGGGTTGGAACGAAATATTTTCCTAAAAAAACCCGGTTTCTGGCCCCCGCGCGTAAGTGCTATTTTTAGATACCCGACTTTTTCAAGAAGTCGGGTATCTAGGTATTCTAATTGTTCAGGTTTCATAAAGCTATTCCCTCTTTACGGATATTTCTCAGCAAAGGGTCTTGATAATTAGTAAACCGTTCTTCATTCATAAACTGGCAGCTAATCACTTCATCATTTTGGAGCGACAAATCTGCTACAATCTGAAGAGTTCTATCAATTTCGACCCCCGCTTGAACTGGGGCTTTGAGAACTACTAACACATCTATATCAGAGTCTGGATGTGCGTCACCTCGCGCTTGGGAACCGTAGAGCACCATTTTGACAAGGCGACTGTCGTAAAGTTGCTCGAAGTGCGATCGTAATTCTATCAATATGTTCTTAAGTTTATCGTTAATGCTCATATTTTTTGTTGTAAATGATTGGAGGTCGATAGATCCTCTGTGCTAAAATTGCTGTATAGGAACAAGATTAAGCATAAACCAGGTGCGAGGTGATTTCAAGTCAAGATTGGACAGTCCCAGAAGCAGCCCGCCAGAAAATACCCGAATCCTGGGGCGATGCACAACCAAACAAAAAGAAACCGGGTTGGCGGTGGCGAGATCCAGCAAATCAGGGAAATGGCGTGAGGATTGACAAAGGAGATGCAGATAGCAGTTTTCCTTCTCAGCAGATAGACCACGTTATTCTTAGAAAAGACGGTCAAGTTATCGGTAAAAATGGTCAACCCATCGCAGGTAGCATCAAAAATAATCCAACAGAAGCTCACATCCCTTTAGATGAATGGTTGCAATGGCAAACTTGGTACGAACCTTAGTAAAGGAGAAAGTTGTATGGTAAAGTATCCAAAAATGAGAGAGGAGTTATTAGAAACTCTCCGCAGTTTGGCAGATAGAGAATATCAACATAAAGTTTGGCTAGAGAACGATTGTCCGCCAGGAATTGAGTACGATAGTTTTGATGAGGCGGTTCATTTTCTTTACGATGATACAGTGTTGGCAGAAAACCCTGATGCGGCGATCGGAGTAATTATTGAAGATGAAAAAGAAGCTCGTTTGATGGAAGCTGTTTGTCAGGCTATAGATTTAGTATTTGAGGTGTTGGGGACAGAAGCTTCGGATGAGGAGTATATTAAATCTTCTGAGTGGACAAGGGTAGTTGAGGTGGCATCGAAAGCTTTGCAGGCGATGGAAGTTCAATCGCAAGAAGCGGTTAAGGTTTAAGTGAGAGTGCGATAAAGTTCATATTTGTTGTCAAAAATTCGAGGATTTTAGTTCTCCTTTCACCCAAAAGATTCGCTTAAGGTCATTCCACAGCCAATTGTAAACTAGCTCAGTCACAGGTCTTAGGCAGGATATTGTAGGGTCTATTGTATGCACAGTCATTCTTTTTCCAGACCGCTCTAAAACTTGGGGACGCTGGTAATATAGTTGTTTGAAGGCTAAACTCAAACAATTTTCTTCTTCAGATATAGAGCGATCGCTGAGAACAAAGTCAACTGTACTTAAGCTACCAGCGGGTAGAGGCTTCCAATACCAACTAACACTTGCTTGACTTCTATTTAGAGATGGTGGGATAACTACACCTGCGATTTGAGCTGGTAGTAATGCCATTGTTTGCAAGCTATCAGAAAATTTTGGAAACCACTGTTTGACTATTTTTTGATATGTCTCAATGGACTGAGTGTAAATCTCTATCGCCTGTGCAAGTATTTGCTCATGAGATAATTCTGTTATACTAAACCACGGAGAACGTAACTCTTCTTTTCCTTTTATATGAAGACAATCTATCTCCATTACAAGTAGATCGAAATGGTGTTTATCTATCCCTATTCCCAGTATCTCATCTCTAAATACACGATCGAACTTATCTAAGCATTGTTCGATCTCTGCTAATGGAATCGGAGAATAATGTAAAGAACAATTTGAGTATCTTTTAGTAATCAACAATGCTGCTACCCACGCCCCTTCATATACAAGAATACCTCGATCGATCGGCAATCTGAATTCTCGTAATAAAACAGAAAGTGACTCAACAAGTGTTTGCTGTGTCCATTTCCAATGCCAACACGACTGCTGCTGAAGCGTAGGGCTTCGATACCAGTCAAAACCATTTTTAAGGAAATCTTCTGGATTTGTAAAGTCTAAATTCAACTTAAAGACATCAGCGCGAAAATCATTCCCAATATATCTAGCAATTTCAATCTTGCTCTCAAATATATCAAAATCAATTGGTAGATCGATATCTAAGCGCTTCTTACTTACACGAACACCTATTGGTCGAAGTGTACCATCTTCTCGGACTCCTGCAATCAATTGAGCGATTGATGCAATACCATTTATCCAAGCTTGCATAGCTGTTCGTACCTGTCGCCCAAGTTCAAGCGATTGCGGCAGTGAAGTTTCATTTGTGATGTTCCCATCTACCAGTGCTTCATTGACAATTTCAGCAGCTATTGCAGGATATCTTTCAGCAATCACCTCCAAAAATCTTGATACTTGTTCACTGTCGAGGGTAGCAGTAGCAAGAATCAAAGGGTATCGCCAACGCTCGATTCGCTCTATCTCGCTTGCTAGTTCGTTAGGGTCAGGCTTGCCAATCGCTAAACTCTCTTTTGCAAACCATTGGGTCAGAATTGGGAGTGAAAATCTCAAGTGTTCAGAATGCTCAATGACCAGCACAGAATTTAAAAGTTCTTGTCGCTCAAACCACGATGCCACTTTGTTAGCAGGAACAGGGGCACCGCCACCATCTACAGAAAAGATTGCAAGCTGTTGCAGCATTTGCACAATCCTTTTCTCTGGTAGTTTTACCAAACGCAGAGAGTGTTCTACAAGACTGGATAATAAATGTTCTTTTGAACGTGGTAGTCTGCCATTTTGATTTCGCAGATAAATACCTATCAACACAGCAAAAAGAGGTCTATTGATAGCATTTAGGACTGATTCTGCTGAATTTTGAACAATGGAAGTGACAGTTTTTCCTGCAAGCCGATTAATTAAAGTATATGCTTGTTCATTAGAAAGCGGTGGTACAATAACTGATTCTTCTGCTTCTGCAAAGTCTGGGATGGGTCTGCTAGTAATAATTATTGTAGTTTTCTGGCATCCTTTGACAATAATTCTAGCTTCTCTCAAGATCCTGGAAGCAAGGCTTCTTTCAACTTCATCTGTTCTATCAATAATCACTACAGCGCCTTGAGTTTGTGGATTGCCCATACTACTGGTAGATGCTTCTATAACTTTTTCATGTAGTTTTTGAGCCTGCAACTGCCATGCTTCTATGTAGATAGGTATGGGAGCATTAATATCCTCTCTTAACTGTTGAATTGCTCTTTGAAAGAGGCGCTCTGCCATCAGTGATTTCCCCGCACCCATTTCCCCAATTAAAAGAATCAGCCTACCAGGATCGAGCTGGAGATTGGCTGGGGGGGCTCCAAGGGACTGGTCATTAGCAAGTTCATCAGCTTCCTTATCGTTAACTCTTATGACTTGCCAAAGCCCCGCGCAGCGAACGCTAGACTCTCGATTTAATAAGTCTATTTGTTCCACCAACAGCGTCCGGCGACCAACCTCCTGCGACTTGTCAGGACTCTGCTCAACAGCAAAATCTTGAGCGACAACAGCCCGATCGACAATCTCTTCCCAAGATACCCCTAAAACTCTACACAAAGCTTTGAAAACTTCAGTGTTAACGGCTCCTGTTCCGTACAGAAAACGTTTCCAATTTCCTTCGGAGCAACCGTCAGCATAAGGGCCTCCTTCTTGCCAAATTTTCTTTGGTTCCAAAATTTTACTAGCTTCCACAAGCCATCTGGGGTCATCTACTCTCCACCCCTTTTCATTTCTTGCCTGCTTATTTTTTGCTATTCCCTGCTCAGAAGTCTTGAGATTTGCCACCATTACACCTGAATTAAGCAATTGTCAAGATCGATTTTAGATCGAAATATCCACGATCGGAAGCTGATCTAGTGAAACCATGACAAATCAATCATTGTAGAAATATGGGAAGCGCAGTTGGCCAACTAACTTTTCCTCAATCCAAATCACTACTTGACACAGAAAAAAGATGGCTAATTCCAAAGGATGCAAAGTCTCTCAATATCAACCAGTCGCCGTGCAACTTAGTCTTCCTTGGGGCGAGGAAAAAAATTACTATGATTCTCCCCCATCGCGAACTCAGATCCGGAGTGAACGCAGAAGGGAAGTTAAAAAACCAGACTCCCAGAAAGTTGTCATTGTTATTGTTCTGAACAAAAACTCTCAGTAACGATCGCATCTTGTAGAGAGGCGATCGATCGCCTCTCTACAAATGCAATTTGGGAATTTTCACAAAACAATCGGTGCGACCGATTTAGATCGCTGCATCTTCGATCGATCTGACTTCAATCTTGAATCGCAAATAGAACAAAAAGCCCGATCGCCCTTATAATATCCTTAGTATTGGGAAGCCAAAAACCATGTCACTCAGACAAACCCAAGTAACTTATACTGAAGCTCTGGCCAATCTAGATGAACTTTGCGAACAAGTCATCAGCGATCGCGATACCATCATCATCACCCGCAAAGACGGCGAAAACGTCGCCTTAATTGCCGCTGATGAGTTGGCAAGTCTACTGGAGACATTACACCTGCTGCTATCCACCAATCACCGGACATAACAGGACAACCAGTACCTAAAGGTGAAGAGATAGCCAGCCTCAGTTACAACTACGTTTTGAGGGTGATGACACC